>CAYUTG010000121.1:0-8777 GCA_964447555.1 uncultured Marinobacter sp. | reverse complement strand
ACCTGGCCAGCCTGATCCTCACCCACGATCCGCACGGCGAGGTACCCGGCCTGAAGGAAGTGCCTGCCGCGGAACAGCCACCAGTGGGCATTGTATTCTGGGCATTTCGCATCATGGTCGGCCTTGGCATACTGATGATTCTGTTTGCTGTCGGTGGCCTGCTGCTGCGCCCCGGGGGCCGTTACTGGCGCACACGCTGGTACCTTCAGGGGTTACGCTTTATGAGTATCGCCCCTTTCATTGCGCTGATTTCCGGCTGGTTTGTCACTGAGGTAGGCCGGGCTCCCTGGGTGGTCTACGGCATTATGACTCAGGCCGAGGCGGTAACGCCCTCGCTTACCGGCGGCATGGCACTGTTCAGCCTGATTGGTTACTTCGTTGTTTACTCCCTGGTGTTCTCGGCTGGTATCTATTACCTGCTTCGCGTTCTTTACGTGGGCATGGAAGACGAAGACGCTGAAGAACACGATTCTGACAGGCCCATGCGCCCGTTCTCTGCGGCTCATGTGCCCTTTGAGATATCAGGCCACAGTGATGGCGATCAGACAACCAACAAGGGAGATCACTGATTATGGAACTGTTCGATTTGCCCTTGATCTGGGCGTTTATTATTGGCTTCGGCATTATTATGTACGTACTGATGGATGGCTTCGATCTTGGGGTTGGCATTCTCTTCCCGTTTGCCCCGGATGAGGAATCACGAGACACCATGATGAATTCCATTGCCCCCATCTGGGATGGCAATGAAACCTGGCTGGTACTGGGCGGTGCCGGCCTTCTGGCCGCCTTCCCGATGGTGTATTCCATTTTACTGCCGGCGTTGTATATCGGCGTATTTCTGTTGCTGGCTGGCCTGATTTTCCGGGGCGTGGCTTTCGAGTTCCGGTTCAAGGCCCGCACCTCCCGGTACTTATGGAACTGGGCATTTGCCGGCGGTTCAACCGTTGCAGCCTTCGCCCAGGGCGCGGTTGTGGGCTCTTACATTCAGGGCTTTGAGACCGCCAACGGAATTTACACGGGTGGTGCACTGGATTGGCTTACGCCGTTCACAGTGCTCACCGGGTTTGGCATGCTGGCCGGCTATTCTCTGCTGGGTGCAACCTGGCTGATCCTGAAATCTGAGGGGCACTTGCAGGAATGGGCCTATAAAATCTCATTGCCGCTGCTTGGTGCCGTGCTGGTTGTTTTCGGCATTATCAGTGTCTGGACCCCGTTTGTAGACGATATGGTGCGCGAGCGCTGGTTCTCTAACCTGAGCGTGATCTGGATTTTCCCGGTACTTACCTTGCTCTGCGCTGGCCAGATTTTCCGATCGGTCCGTAACCGCTTCGAAGGCATGCCTTTTGTCGCCACTATGGGGCTGTTTATAACCACGTATTTCGGGCTGATCGTAAGCCGCTGGCCCTATGTGGTACCGCCGGATTACACCCTGTGGGACGCTTCTTCGGCCTACGGCTCTCAGTTGTTTCTGCTGCTCGGACTGCTGTTCGTTATTCCGGTGATCCTGATCTACACCGCCTGGACCTACTGGGTATTCCGCGGCAAAGTTAAGGCCGGGCAAGGCTATCACTGAATGGTGACGCCTGGTTCCTCCGCCCCGGATCAGCGCCAGGTCAGGCAGTGGCTGGCAGAGCTTGCCAGAGGCAACCGCCGGTGGGCGCAGGGTGCCACACTGGCGGGGCTTATCACGGGTATGGCAACCATTGCTCAGATGTTCTTCCTGGCCCGCGTTGTTCATCTGGGCATTGTGGAGGGCGTTGTGGTCGCCCGGCTCGGGCCGCTGTTTCTCGGCCTGATAGCGGCCATTTCCGTGCGGGCCGTTGCCCAGGGTATACAGGCGCGATGTGCCGCACGGTGCAGCGAACAGGTTCAGCGAGATGTCCGGCGGCGAATAAACCGGCACTGGCAGGCGGCCGGGCCGGTAGAAATCGGCTTGTCGTCGGCCGGTGAACTGGCCCGGGAATGGATTGACCATGTCGAGGCGCTGCACGGATATTTCGCACGCTTCAAACCGCAATTAACCCTGTCTGTGATTATCCCTCTTATTATCCTGGCACTGGTGTTCTCACTGGACTGGCTGGCCGGGTTGCTGCTGCTCTTCTCTGCCCCATTAATCCCCCTGTTTATGGCGCTGGTTGGCATGGGTGCCGAGAAGCTGAATCAGCAGCACTTTCATACCATCAGCCGGCTATCGGGGCAGTTTCTGGACAAGGTTCGGGGGCTGACCACGCTGCAGTTATTCGGCCAGACGGAATGGGCCACTGCACTCATCCAAAGCCGCTCGGACCGATACCGTGCAATCACAATGAAAACACTGCGCGTCGCCTTTCTTTCTTCGGCCGTGCTGGAGTTTTTTGCATCGGTCGCGATTGCCATGATTGCAATTTATGTGGGGTTTGGCTTGCTGGGCTCCATTACCTACGGGCCGTCCGAAGAACTGACTCTCTTCTCAGGGCTGTTTATCCTGCTGCTGGCGCCGGAATTCTTTCAGCCCCTGCGCACCCTGTCGCAGCACTACCACGACCGTGCTGCGGCCATGGGCGCTGGCGCAGAAATACTACAAAGGCTGAACGCTCACACTGTGGAGGAGACACAACCACCGGCTACACCAGACCCTCAGGAACTGGTGAGCGATAGAGAGATCTGTTTCCGGCAAGTGAGCCATGCCTACCAGCCAAACCAGCGGGTACTTCATAATCTGAACCTGGTTATAAAGCGTGGTGAGTGTATTGCCCTTACCGGCCCGTCCGGAGGTGGTAAAACGACTCTGCTGCACCTGCTCGCCGGGTTCATTACCCCCAGTTCTGGCACGGTTACGGTACTGGGCCAGCCGGCAGGCTCATTCAGTTTCGGCTGGCTGGGCCAGCAGGGGTTTCTGGTGAATGGTTCCTGGGCAGACAACCTTCGTCTGGTCGCACCGGAGGCATCCGATATTGCCATTGAAACCGCTCTGAGCAATGCCGGGCTGGGCCCGTTGCTGGCTACCCGTGAAGAAGGAATATACAGCCAGGTTTCAGAGGACGGCAAGGGGCTTTCCGGTGGGCAGGCGCGTCGTCTCAGCCTGGCCCGCGTGTTTGTTGCTGAATACGATCTGATTCTGCTGGATGAACCAACCGCCGGGCTGGACAGCGACAGTGAGATACACGTTCTCAACGGCCTGAACAAGCTTGCACAAGCGGGGAAAACGCTTGTTTTCTCCACCCATCATCATGCTCTTCTGGCGTTGGCCAGCCGTGTTCTGTCAGTAGCCGATGGGGAGGTTCGTGATGCATGAACTGAGGCCCTGGCTGGCTCTGATTTTTCGTCGCAAAGGGCGGTTGATTACCGGTGCTTTCCTGCTGTTGCTCACCCTGCTTTCCGGTATTGGACTACTGGCGCTCTCCGGGTGGTTCATCACGCAAACCGCGCTGGTTGGCTTAATGCTTGCAGCCGGACTGCAAGCGGGGATTAACCTCTACGTACCAGGTGGCGGCATCCGGTTTTTCGCGGTATCCCGAACCCTGGCCCGGTACATGGAGCGTGTGTACAACCACGATACCATGCTCCGTTTGCTAACGGAGATCCGCGTTGCCCTGTTTCATGCCTTATCAACCAGTACCGGCTTATCCCGGCGGCAGCTCACCGGCGCCCAGTGGCTGTCCCGGCTCACCAGCGATGTAGACGCACTCGACACACTGTATCTCAGGTTGATTGCACCCACCGCCCTGGCGGCAATTATAGCTGCGTTGATGGTGCTGTTGGCAGCCATACTTTTCAGTGCCACAACGGCGGCTGGGGTTGCCCTGCTTCTTGGCATCACACTGGCTCTTGCTACTCTGGGTGCCCACGCCAGCACAAAGGCCATTGTATCGGAGCAAAGTGACCGGCAGGAGCAGCTCAGGTCTTCTGTGATAGAGCATCTTGAAGGCTTCCCGGAACTGACCGCCGCCGGCAGAACGGGTAAACACGCTGCATGGCTTATGCGTCAGGCCAGCTACCACACCTCGGCACAGGTGAAAGCGGACAGCCGTGTGGGCTGGCACCAGGCCACATCGACCCTGCTGATCAATCTGGCAGCGGTGCTGGTGCTCTGGTCTGGCTTTCATTTATATGAAGGCGGGGTTATTTCGGGCCCTGTGCTGGTTCTGCTTTCAATCGCGTTGCTGGGGCTGGGAGAAGTTTATTCACAACTTCCTGAAGCGTTTGGAAAACTGGGGGCAACCCAGTCCTCTGCAAGGCGGCTGAACCAACGGGAAGATGCGCCCCCTCGGCACGGCGAATGCCCGACGCTACCGGAAGGTATGGCTTTGGCTGTAACCGACCTGTCGGTGAAGCATGCGGATCAGCCCCCGCTATTCACCCAACTGGACATTGAGCTTAAACAGGGCGAACGGCTTGGTATCATTGGCCAGTCAGGCAGCGGGAAGTCATCACTGGCCGATACGATTGCCGGGCTGATCCGGCCCGGTAAAGGAACCGTTGCGATAGAACGGTTCGCCTACCTGACTCAGCAAACCATGCTGTTTGAAGACAGCCTCCGGAATAACCTGCTGCTGGGAAAACCGGAAGCCAGCGATGCCGAGCTCTGGCAAATGCTGGAACTTGTCGGAATGCAGGAGCGGTTCAGAAATGAACCCGATGGACTTGATACCTGGCTGGGCAGTGCGGGCAGCCGGGTGTCTGGCGGTCAGGCAAGGCGTATCGCACTGGCCCGCGTGTTACTCAGCGACGCGCCGGTGATCATTCTGGATGAACCCTTCACCGGGGTAGATACCGACACCCGCACCATGATCAGTGAGCGAATGGACGGCTGGCTCCGAGACCGAGCGGTCATAAGCCTGGCCCACGGGCCGGATGCCCTGCCA
The DNA here is from genome assembly GCA_964447555.1 of uncultured Marinobacter sp. GTDB lineage: Bacteria > Pseudomonadota > Gammaproteobacteria > Pseudomonadales > Oleiphilaceae > Marinobacter. The sequence goes on along the minus strand of CAYUTG010000121.1, from coordinate 3,933 downwards.
GGCTCCGACCGCATAATTCACTTACCGCGGTAACCAGCCAGAGTTATCGGGTTTCCAATACATCAAATGTCAGGCCTGCTTTACTGGTCAGCCGCTCCTTCAGGTTGGCCCCCAACAATGAAGACGGTGTCCAGAACCCTCCTGGCTGATCTGCAGGCACATCGAACGCCAGGCACATGCCAGCTTCTCCCAGCATCTTGCTGGTTGAACTGTAGCCCGGGTCTTTGTCGCCCGTCACCTTGGTGATCATGGTTTTGCCATCGGCTGTGCGACCCACAAAACGGAGGTCATAAAAGCCGGACTCCTGCGCTTCGGGGCTGGGACCTTCGCCTGGCTTGGGTAACAGCTTTTCTACCAGCCAACGGGTTGGCTTGATGGCAGATGCGGTGAAAAATGCCCCCAGGCCACCAATGATGCTATAGGCAGCCAGCCGGCCCTTCATGCCACGGCCAGTCATCATGGCCTCATCGTAGGTAAAGTCGCGGCCATAACGCGCATCCTGGAGTGCATTCGAACGGTGAACTATCCGGGTATTGATAGCGCCCATAACAAACGGCGCAAGCCAAACGCCAAAGGTTTTATCATATTCGGCCGATTTCAGACTGGGTTGCCGGGTTTTAGGCCGGTGATCCGGTGGGCAAATTGAAAAAGGATTGGCCAGTTCTTTTCGCAATTCGGGATTGGACCCAGCCTCTTTTGCTATGTTGATCATTGAGGCAACCGTACCGCCTGAAAACGTGCCCTTGGCTGCTTTCACGCGCATTCTTACATCGCGACAGGCAGCTCCAAACAGTTTTTCTGATTGCTCCTGCAGAAACCAGACCCCCATATCAGACGGAATGGAATCGAAGCCACAACAGTGAACAATACGCGCGCCAGAGGCCTTGGCGTCGTCTTCGTAACGGTCAACCATTTTACGAATCCACTGAACCTCCCCGGTCAGGTCGCAATAATCTGTTCCGGAGCGCGCGCAGGCACGAACCAGTGGTTCCCCGTACAGGGCGTAAGGGCCGACGGTAGAAATAACAACCCGGGTCTGCTCACACATGGCCCGCAGAGCCTTGTCGTCGCTGGCGTCTGCCAGAATGACCGGAAGTGCCTCTGCTCCTTCGCCGAGCGAACGTTTTAGCGTGGTAAGTTTTGTTTCAGATCTTCCGGCAATGGCCCAGGTGACGGTGCTGTCCGCTTCCATTCCTGCTCCATAGGCATCGAACAAATAACGGGTGAGAATTTGCCCTACAAAGCTGGATGCGCCAAAAATAACCAGATCGTAAGTCGTTTCTGCTGATTTACTCATTACTTATCCTTATCGTCAGATCAGAATTGTTCAGGCTGGGTGGAATCTTATCAGGTTTGCAAAGGGTTCGGCTTTCCTCTTCATGCCGGAATTGGCGTCGTTCTGGCCAATCGCTTACCTGCCTTATTCATGCAAACTGAAGTACAAGTGATGTGATTAAACGTGGAGAACCGAATTGACCACATTTTTGTTGATACTCAGCCTGCTCCTTGTCATCTTCAGCGGACTTCTCTGTTGGCTGGTATTCCGGCAAAAAGCGGTGATCGATCAGATAATGGAAGCCAACGAGATCAATAAGGACGATATAACAGGCCCCGGGCGCGATCCGGAACTGGTTATCACCTTACGGGTTCTGGACCCGATTGCGCTGGCCAAACGGGAATCGCGCTCTGCCAGGGTTCTGGCAGACAAACTGCCGGTGATGGTTCGCAAAATGGTTTATCAGGAAGTTATGAAAGAACTGGAAACTGAGCTGACTGAACGGGATATTGAAGCAGAAATGCAGATTGAGTATCGGTAAGAGGGGCCAGGTATGTTGTACACAGCCTTTTCGGCGTTTTTTCTGACTCTGGCGTTTGCCATGCTAAGCGTCAGTTGCTGGCAATGCCTGCGCACCAGGCGAGCCATGTTTATTATTTACGCCCATCAGATTGCGGCCCGTAGCGTCATTCAGAAAAGCCGAATGGACCTTCAGGAAACCGGAGATCGCGCCAGGTTACTGGAAACCACCGTATCCGGTGGCACCACAGCAGTAGAAAAAGTGCATAGGGCCATTTCCAGTGCTACCTTTGGCCTGATTGACGTGTTTTCGACGGATGACGAGTTCCGGCAAAGCGTTCGAATGGTGCGAAGAACCCACGATCAGACCAGTCAGCAGGTATACCGCTCAGTGCGCACCACCAACAAGGCTCTTCGAATACTGGCCGACACGGTCATCAGTCGGCGTGCCGTAAAGCGATCGGCATCGGCCGGGGCCAACAGCAAAACGTCACCCTCAAAGGATAAGTCCTGACTCCAGACAATCTACGGTTACCGTTTCTCGTAACACCGGATAATCACATGAACCGTCACACTGAGTGCCTCAAGTGCCGCCGCTTTCTGGCGGCCCTGTGCATTTGCCCGGTATAAATGCGGTGTCATCGCCAGCAGGTCTGAAATCTCATTCTGACTCGGCAAGTCTGCTGTATAACGAATCATCTGGGTGCCAAGCAACTCGAAGCCCTCTGGGGGCGTCGTTCTGGAAGATGTGGGCGGTTTCAGTTCCGGATAAATTATCTCGCGCAACTCACGAAGGTGATCATAACCAGCATCGGCCTGAATGATCCGCCCCTCAGGGGCAAGTACCCTGTGGAATTCGTTATACACCGGGAACCCAAACAGACAGAGCACCCGGCTGACAGATTCTGATAACACCGGAAGGTTGGCATTGCTGGCCACTAACCACCGGCACCTTGGGTCCTGTTTTGCTGCAGCCAGTATTGCCGGCTTAGAAATATCAACACCAACAACCGACAGCTTGTGCCCCTCAGCCGCTGAATTGATCAGTTCACGAAGGTAATATCCCTCGCCACAGCCTGCGTCCATGCAGGAAACCTGTGCCTCTGGGGGTAAGCCCTCCCACACAGCCTGATTAACGGCTCTGGCAATTGGCTCATAAATCCCCGAAGCCAGGAAGCGCCTGCGCGCGGCCACCATATCTGTGCTGTCCCCCGGATTTTTTGTGCGTTTTTTGTGCACAGGCAGCAGGTGGATATATCCCTGACGGGCAACATCAAAACTATGCCCTGCCTCACAGCGCCAGCATCCTCCGTCATGAGTTAACGGAAGGCTGTCCAGCGGGCATTTCAGAGCGTTAAAGGGAGTACAGTTCATCTGCGGGCCACTCGAGGGGGGCGGAACGAAAAAAGACACCCGAAGGTGCCTTTTTTACTAAGCCAGTCAGAAGGTTACAGAACCTTCTTAAGCTCTTCTTCCAGTTGCGGAACAGCTTCAAACAGATCCGCCACCAAGCCATAATCAGCCACCTGGAAGATCGGCGCTTCTTCATCCTTGTTGATCGCAACGATCACTTTGGAATCAGACATACCGGCCAGGTGCTGGATAGCACCGGAAATGCCCACGGCAATGTACAGCTGCGGGGCAACAATCTTGCCCGTTTGGCCAACCTGCATATCGTTGGGAACAAAACCAGCATCAACCGCTGCACGGGAGGCACCGATACCAGCACCCAGCAAGTCAGCAACTTTTTCCAGCATCTGGAAGTTATCGCCATTCTGCATACCGCGGCCACCGGAGATAACAATACCGGCACTGCCAAGATCCGGACGGTCAGATTCCGCTTTCTGCTCACTCACGAAGGCAGACAAGCCGGCATCTTTCACAACGTCCAGCTGTTCAACCGATGCAGAACCGCCTTCCGCGGACACAGGGTCGAAACCTGTCGGGCGAACGGTGACTACTTTGATACTGTCAGTGGCCTTAACGGTGGCGATCGCATTACCGGCGTAGATGGGGCGGGCAAAGGTGTCAGCCGACTCAACGCGAATAATGTCAGACACCTGAGCAACGTCCAGCAGCGCTGCAACACGCGGCATGAAGTCTTTACCTGTGGTGCCGGCTGCAGCCAGGATGTGGCC
>CAYUTG010000120.1:0-8874 GCA_964447555.1 uncultured Marinobacter sp. | reverse complement strand
GGGTCAGTTGCAGCTTATGGAGCAGCAGATCAGTGGCTCTGTGGCCACGGGTGATGATCAGCAACTCCAGGCGACGGAAGAATACCTGAATACCATTGTCGCCAACCTGGCCCGGATTGCTGAACTGAATCCGGCCCAGAAAGACAAAACCCGGCAGTTGAAGCGAGATCTTGAAACCTACTACAGCAACGCAACCCGGATTGCCACGGCCATAATCAACGGCACCGCCGATTTCGCCCGTATTGGCGACGAAGCTGCCAGTAATGCTGCCCGCCTGGAACAGCTCAAGGCCGATATCAAAAGCATGCTGACCAGCAATCGTGCGCGCTTCCAGAGTGCCATTTCAGAAACCGTCGAAGCGTCCAGCGATGCCCGGACACTGGCCATCGTGATTCTGATTGCAGCGCTGATCACACTGGTCACCGTAAGCCTGATTATCGGGCGCTCAATTTCCAGCAGCCTCCGGCAAATCATTGATTCTCTGAAAAACATGGCCTCGGGCGAGGGCGATCTGACCAGACGACTGGAATACAACGGCCGGGATGAGCTCCGGGAACTGGTGGATCAGTTCAACCTGTTTGTGGCCAAGCTGCACAACTCCTTTGCCACCATCAGCGACGATGTGAATGGCCTTAACACCGCCTCTGAGCACCTGACCAGTGCCAGCCGCACCAACCTGGACCGCATCAGCAGCCAGGCGCAGGCTATTTCTTCTACCCGCAACTCCGTGGATGAGCTGGTTCGCAGTGTGGAGGAAGTGGCAGGGTTTGCCTCCAGCGCCTCGGACCAGACCCAGGACGCCGCCCGTTTTGCCCAGTCTGGCCAGGAAAAAGTGCAGAGCAACGTGGCCATTATCCGGGAACTGGTATCAGAAATTGAAAATACCGCCGGCCTGGTTAACCAGTTTGATGAGTTCTCTGCCCGCGTTGGCGGCCTGCTAGACACCATTCAGACCGTTGCGGAACAAACCAACCTGCTGGCACTGAACGCTGCCATAGAGGCCGCCCGTGCCGGCGAACACGGCCGGGGCTTTGCGGTGGTTGCGGATGAAGTGCGCGGGCTGGCCGTGCGTACTCATAAAGCGACGGAAGAAATTCAGGGCGTTATTTCAGAACTTTCCAAGCTGTCTTCGGCTTCTGTGACCTCCATGAAATCCAGCGTGAATAAGGCTCACGAGGGTGTAGAGGCCACCACGGAATCCGGAGAGATACTCTCCCGAATTCTGCAGAACGTGCAGCAGATCAGCGAATTGAACGAGCAGATTGCAGCAGCCACGTACGAGCAGAGCACGACCTTTAACGAGGTCACCACTTACATGACGGATATGCACCGGAATGCCGAGGCAGTCATGGAAAGCACCGATGAACTGGACAATGTCAGCCGTGACATCCAGACCGTCAGCAACGGTCTTCAGACCGTTGCCAGTCAGTTCCGCGTGTAACTTCACGTTCAGATAACATCACGGATCGTCGATATATGAAGAAATTTCTGGTTATTGCCCCACTGGCTCTGGCCGTGGCCGCAGGTTCTGCCGCTGCTCAACAAAGCACGGATGATACGCTGGCCCGCATGCAGCAGCAGTTGAACTCTATGCAGCAACAGCTGAACGCCGCCAAAAACGACCGGGTTCGTTTCAATGGCTTTTTCAGCACAGGCGTAGCCCGTGCCAGTAACGATGCGGGTTATGCCGGCATCACTGAAAAGACCAACGTGGCAGATCTGAGCCTGCTGGCCCTGCAGGGCACGTTTAATGTAACCGAAAAAAGCCAGGCGGTTCTGCAACTGGTAGGGCGTGGTTCCGACGACTGGGAGCCGCAGGTTGAATGGGCTTATCTGAGCCACCGCCCAACCAATAACCTGCAATTACGGGCAGGTAAAATGCGCATCCCATTCTTCATGTATTCGGATTCGCTTGAAGTTGGCTATGCCCAGCCCTGGGCCCGCCCACCACAGAGCGTTTATGGCCCGATTGCCATTACCAGCTATGTGGGTGCCGATGCCACGTATAATTTCAATTTTGACAACTCATCACTGACGGCCACCGCCTTTACCGGCTTCACCGATGAAGACGGCAATTCCGGTGACGTGCAATTGCGCAATATCGGTGGTGTAAACCTGACCTGGACAGACTATGTCTGGACGGTTCGTGGCGTTGCAGCAACCGCTGAGGCTACCATTGATGCCACGCGGCTCGGTAAGTTAGCCGCAAGCCAGGGTATAACCCTGCCAGCAGGCGCCACTCAACTGGCCTCCGGTGACCGGGGCAACTTCTACGGAATTGGCGCCAGCTACGACGACGGCAACTGGCAAATCATCAGTGAAATCACCCGGGTAGAAGTTGATGGCCAGTATGCTGATACCGACTCCGCCTATCTTTCTGTAGGCCATCGCTTTGGCAGCTGGACACCTTACGTTGCCGCTGGCTGGACAGAAAGCAAAGATGACGACGAGCGTACCGGCGCGTTTATTCCAGGCGCTGTTCCTGAATCCATCCTGAACTATCAGCGCGAAGAATACAGCGTAGGCACCCGCTGGGACATTACTCCGGGCGTTGCCATCAAGGCGGATATAACCCATGTGCGCGGTCTTGAGAAGGGCTACGGAAACCTGAATACCGTTTATATGCTGAATCACGACACCAACAGCACCAACGTCTACACCCTTAAACTCGACTCAGCATTTTAACGGAGGCTCCCATGAAAAAGCTAAGCCTGATGTTTGCGGCCAGCTTGCTGGTCAGCCCCCTCGCACTGGCTGATGTTGTGGTTATTGGTAACCCCGCCGGCCCCGACAGCATCACCAGCAACCAGGTGCGTGACCTGTACCTGAACCGCAGTAAGGCACTGCCGGATGGCCAGAAGGCTACACCGTTTGAACTGCCAGAGGGCAACCCCGTGCGCGCTCAGTTCCACGATAAGGTCACCGGCCGGAACGATGCCCAGTTGAAGGCCTTCTGGTCCAAACAGGTATTTACCGGCCGTGGTCAGCCACCTTCAGAGGCCGCCAGCGCTGCATCCATGAAAGCCCAGGTGTCATCAACGCCGGGGGGCATTGGCTACATCGATGAAGCCGACGTAGACAGCTCCGTCAAGGTGATACTGACGCCCTGACCAAGCCGTCATACACAAACAAGGCGAGCCGTGGCTCGCCTTGTTTGTTTCAAAGACCAACGCAAAGATTCAGAACCCGCGGGGCACCGTCTGCGCCTCGACAAATTCGAACAGTCCTTCCAGGCCACCTTCACGCCCGGTACCCGACGCCTTCATGCCACCGAACGGTGCTTCCGGTGTCGGCCCTGTGCCGGTATTCCAGCCAACATGGCCAAAGCGCAGGCCGGCAGCCACGCGCTGGGCACGTTCAGCATCCGCCGTGAACACGTAAGAGGCCAGACCAAACTCCGTATCATTGCCGCCGTCAATCGCCTCTTCCTCAGTGCGGAAGCTTGCCATAGGTACCAGTGGACCGAACGTCTCTTCCCGGGAGCAGCACATGTCCGGCGTTACCCCGGACACCACCGTGGGCGGGAAAAACAGGTCGTTACCACTTAAGCTGCCAGGCTCTTTGCCGGCCACCAGTGTAGTGCCTTTTTCCAGAGCATCTTCCAGATGGCGTTTTACCTTGTCGAACCCGGCACGGTTAATCAGTGGGCCAATATCAACATCGCCAGCAAGGCCATCGCCGACAGTCATTTTATTCACCCGTTCAGCCAGCTTTTCACCAAACGCATCCACCACTTTTTCATGCACAAAAATCCGGTTAGCGCATACGCAGGTCTGGCCGCTGCCCCGGAACTTGTTGGCGATCAGATTATCGGCCGCCGCATCAAGATCTGCGTCATCAAAAACGATATACGGGGCATTCCCCCCCAGCTCAAGCGCCAGCTTCTTGACCTGCTCTGCGGTATCCACAATCAGTTTACGGCCTACCTCGGTAGAACCGGTAAAGCTCAGCATGGGCACATCGGGGCTTTCACACAGCACCTTGCCAATCACGCTGGCCTTGCCCATCACCAGGTTCACCATGCCATCCGGCATACCCACGTGTTTATCAATCAGATTGAACATGGCAATCATGGTAAGCGGTGTTTCGCTGGCCGGTTTGATGACCGACGGGCAACCCGCGGCCAGTGCGGCGGAGAGCTTTTTGGCAATCATGCCAATAGGGAAGTTCCACGGCGTGATCAGCCCGGTGACACCAACAGGGCGGTAATGAACCGTCCAGCTACAGCCTTTCGGCTTTTCCGGAATGGTGTGGGAATCCAGCGCCTGTATATGCTTCGCGCAGTAGTCAAAAAAGCCGGCTGCGTACTCCACTTCGCCCTGGGCCTCTTTCAGGGGCTTACCGTGCTCCATGCACAGAATCCGGCCAACTTCTTCCTTGTTCTCTTTCAATGCATCCCGTATACGCTCCAGCCAGGCTTTCCGGGTTTCAAGGGAATAAGGGCTGGTCAGCTTAAGCGCCGATTTTCCCGCATCCACGGCTGCCGTCACTTCCTCTTCAGACATGGAGGCAACCGATGCAATGACCTCACCCGTGGCCGGATTATAGACATCAAAGGTATTGCCGTGTGCGTTGTCAGTCCAGCGACCGCCGATGTAGCCGGTCAGATTGTCCAGCAGTTTTGACTCAATCATCACAACTCCTCTTCTATCATGCCATCTGTCATGCACTGCACCCGTCAGAGGGTGTAGCTGGCCGTGGTTACAGGTGTTTGCGTTACCCGGATATGTCTTCCATAGTGGATGCTGATTCTCCGGCTGTAAAGTTGATACCCGGCTTTTGACCGCACCGTATTTGTGCCTATACTCGAAAGATCAAAATCAGGGGGGCAAGACAATGAAGGCGTTTTTCCATCCATCTCAGGACAAGCATGTTCCCAAAACCTATTTCACCCGTGGCCAGATGCGCCAGCCACAGGAAGTTCCGGATCGTACCGCACAGATGCTGACCGGTTTACGGGAAATGGGGGTGTCGGTTCTGCAACCATCAGATCAGGGCGCAGCCCCCATCGCAAAGGTGCATGATCTGGGTTATATGCGCTTTCTGGAATCGGCCCATCGCCGCTGGATAAAAATGGATGACTGGGGCGACGAGGTTATCTCTAATATTTTTGTTCGTGAGCCCAACCATCTGACCGGACTTCTGGCTGAGGCGGCCCGTTATCAGGCCGATGGCAGCAGCCCGATTGGCGAACACACCTGGGAGGCGGCTTACTGGTCTGCACAGTCTGCACTGGGTGCCGCCGACGCCCTGATGGCAGGCGATCGCACGTCTTACGCCGTGTGCCGGCCGCCCGGTCACCACGCCAGAAAAGACGCCGCCGGTGGTTTTTGCTACCTGAATAACGCCGCCATTGCTGCCGAGCACCTTGGCCGCCAGTTTCCACGGGTGGCGATCCTGGATTCCGATATGCATCACGGCCAGGGTATTCAGGAAATTTTCTACCACCGCAGTGACCGGCTTTATGTGTCCATCCACGGTGATCCGACCAATTTCTACCCGGTGGTAACCGGTCATGAAAACGAGCGGGGAGAGGGCGAAGGCTTTGGCTATAACATTAACCTGCCTATGCCCCACGGCTCATCGGAAGATGTGTTCTTTGACAAGCTGGATGAAGCTCTTGCGGCCATCAAACTCTACCAGCCAGATGCGCTGATTGTTGCCCTGGGCTTTGATATTTACAAAGACGACCCACAGGCGAAAGTGGCCGTCACCTCAGAAGGGTTTTGCCGGCTGAGCACACGCATTCGCCAGCTCGGGCTGCCAACGCTGGTTATTCAGGAGGGGGGTTACGACCTGGACACGCTCAGCGAGAATGTCCGGCAGTTCTTCAAGGGGCTGGCCTGATTAGCTGCACCATCAAAGCCACTATCAGGACGCGGGTGCGTAAACCTTGATGCTGTTGTGCCCGTCTGCCTTGAGGTGCACCGCGTGCATGCGGCTCATGGTGCCTCGTTCGCAATAAAGCAGATACTGGCAGTTGCCCGGTAACAGCGGCAACTGCTGGCTCAGCTCGTAAAACGGAACCCGGATCACCTCATTACTGGTCAGTGTCAGCGGTGATGCCTCACTTTCCAGAGGATGCCGAACATCAATAATGACATCACCTACACCCGGGGTCTGAACCAGTTCAACCTCTTCTGGCGTGGTGATGGACTCCAGCAGTCGATCAACCAGGGTTTCCTCCCGGGATTCAACCGCGCCGGCTAATACCGCCGGGTCCATTTCCGCTTCGTCCGCCTCTACACGGTACAGTTTTGCGCGGGTTGCCGGCCGTTTGGAGATAACACCACAGTACTCTGGCATGTGGCGCGCAAACGGCTCTGTGCCAATCTCTCTGGCAATACGGATAATGGTTTCTTTGTCCATGGACACCAATGGCCGAAGCACCACTTCGTCACTGGCCCGGTCAACCACATTCAGGTTGCTGAGTGTCTGGCTGGACACCTGGGCAACCGCGTCGCCGGTCACCAGTCCGGACACATTATTCATTTTGGCAATCTCTGCTGCGGCCTTAAGCATCTGACGCTTCAGCACAACGCCCCAGTGGCGATGATTCACCGTGCGCATGATCTCGGCCACCACGCCCTCAAAGGGCACAGAAATGAACTTGGCCCGATGAGACGCCCCGTACCTTTCCCAGAGATAGTGAACCACCTGCCGCACCCCCACCTCATGGGCCGGGCCACCGAGATTAAAAAACAGAAAATGGCTTCGCAGACCCCGGCGCAGCATCAGATAAGCGGCGACGGATGAGTCGTAGCCACCGGAAATCAGGGTCATCACGTTTTCAACGCTGCCCAGGGGATAGCCGCCAAGGCCGGAATGCCGGCGCTGAGCGATATGAAACTGCTGGTTTTTTACTTCAATGCGCACTTCCACATCCGGTGCCTTCAGGCTGACACCCGCGCTCTCCGAAGCCTTCACCAGGGCTGCGCCAACCGTACGCTGTATATCAACAGAGCGAAATTCATGCTCGCCCTGACGGCGTGCACGTACCGCGAAGGTTTTGCCCTTCAGGCGATCCGCAAACGCTTCAACCGCTTTTTCTGCAATATCATCAACGCTTTTCAGCGGGAAGGCCGCAATCTCCTGAATGGTGGAAATACCAGGAATACGCAACAGCGCTTCAACCACTGTGCCCGATAAACCGCGGCCATCCGGAACATCAATATCCACACGGTCCCAACTACCCTGAACTATAATGTCACTGTCCAGTTGCGTCAGAAGTTTATGAATGTTCTGCCGCAGGTGGCGCATTTGCTGGCGGCGGACAGGCTTGCTCTTGATGGCTACTTCAGGAGCGGGACGAATAAGAAGTTTCATAAATCAGAGTTTTGTCGGGTGGCGTATCAGGAGGAAAGCGCTTAGTGTACCTATTTGCGCCCTCGCATCAAAATCAGGAAGGAGTTTTTCCGTTCATGAAAGAACCCACCATCAACGCTTTGGTGTCTCCGGAGGGAAGCCTTGAAATTCTCTCCAATCTGGAAGTAAGCCGTCTCAAGGACCGGAGTGAAGGTGGTCTGTACCAGTTGTTCCGGCAGTGCGCGCTCGCCGTACTCAACACCGGAGCGGAAACAGACGACTGCACTGCCCTTGCCGATATACACGCTGACTTTGAAGTACACCTGGTTCCCCAGCCACGGGGGCTGAAGCTGGAACTGATTAACGCACCCGCCCACGCCTTTGTGGATGGCGAAATGCTGCGAGCTAACCGCGAGCACCTGTTTTCAGTGCTGAGGGATATTATTTACTCTCACTCAATCTCCAGGACCGTTGGCGGGCTGCGCCGCGATGACCCGACCGATCTGACCAACATGGTGTTTCACGTACTGCGCAATGCCCGGGTACTTCAGGCGGGCCGTCAGCCGGACATGGTGGTGTGCTGGGGCGGGCATTCAATCAGTAGTGAGGAGTATCAGTACAGCAAAGACGTAGGGCATCAGCTTGGGCTGCGGGCCCTGAATATCATAACCGGGTGTGGCCCCGGCGCCATGAAGGGGCCGATGAAGGGCGCCACCATTGGCCACGCAAAACAGCGCATCCGCGATGGCCGCTACATAGGGATTACCGAGCCAGGCATTATTGGTGCTGAGGCGCCCAACCCTATCGTGAATGAGCTGATCATCATGCCGGATATCGAGAAGCGCCTGGAAGCCTTCATTCGCTGCGGGCATGGCGTGATTGTGTTTCCCGGCGGGGTGGGCACAGCGGAGGAAATTCTCTACCTGCTGGGCATTCTGCTGCACCCGGACAACGCTGACCTGCCCTTCCCGGTGGTATTCACCGGCAAACAGGAGAATGCCGAATACTTTGAGATGATCGACAAGTTCATTCGCAACGCGCTGGGCGACGAAGCCGCCAGCAAGTACGAGATTATTATTAATGATCCGGTTCGCGTGGCCCAGGCCATGAAAAAGGGCATGCAGGAAGTGGAAACCTTCCGAAGAGCCATGCAGGACGCTTATTACTTCAACTGGATGCTGAAAATAGATCCGATTTTCCAGCTCCCTTTCGAGCCGGACCACGCCAACATGCGCGCGCTGGAATTACACCGCGACCAACCCGCTCACCTGATTGCAGCCAACTTACGCAAGGCGTTCAGCGGTATCGTGGCAGGTAACGTGAAGGAAAACGGAATACGGCAGGTGCAGAAGCACGGGCCGTTTGAGATAGCAGGAGACCCGACGCTGATCAAGCCTCTGGAGGCCATGCTGGAGCAGTTCGTCGCACAAAACCGGATGAAACTACCCGGATCGTCAGCGTACCGGCCCAGTTATCGTATTGTCGGTTAAGCGGCCGGAGCCGCTTAACCAGATTAAGAGCAATCAGCGGACTGGGTGTTTTGTTAATTTACACCCCCCCGCAGGCTGG
>CAYUTG010000119.1:0-8875 GCA_964447555.1 uncultured Marinobacter sp. | reverse complement strand
GGGAAAAAGTATTTCTCGAGCGCGTGCTGGCACCTACTCTTGAAGCTTTCCCAAAACTCAAAGTCGTTCTTGAGCACATAACCACTGCCGACTCGGCTCAGTTTGTAACAGAACACAACGGCAAAAATCTGGCAGCCACTCTGACCCCCCAACACCTGATGTATAACCGCAACCACATGCTGGTTGGCGGCATACGCCCGCACCTGTATTGCCTGCCCATTCTGAAGCGCAACCGCCATCAGCAGGCCCTCAGAGATGCAGTAGCCAGTGGCAACAGGCGTTTCTTTCTGGGCACGGATTCTGCTCCGCACCCGAAAGACCGGAAAGAAGCAGCGTGCGGTTGCGCGGGATGTTACTCTGCATACAGTGCAATAAGCCTGTATGCAGACATTTTTGAAGAGCTTGGCGTTCTGGATAAGCTTGAAGCTTTTGCCAGCTTTAACGGGCCTGATTTTTACGGACTGCCAAGAAATACTGACACGATTACCCTTGTACGTGAGCCCTGGACCATGCCCGCTGAACTACCACTGGCCGATGGCACCATCGTGCCTCTGAAAGCAGGCGAGACGGTGGGCTGGCGCCTGGCTTGATACCCTTTTACCTAAACACACGGCTACGACCGGAGCTTGAGTGACTGACGAAAACAAAGAACTGCACCCCATGGCCCGTCGCTTCCGCGGCTTTTTACCCGTAGTGGTTGATGTGGAGACGGCCGGCTTTAATCCGGAGCGAGACGCGCTTCTTGAGGTTGCAGCCGTTATGCTGACCATTGATAGCGATGGCTACCTTCGGCGCACGGAAACGCACCTGCAACAGATCGACCCGTTTGAAGGTGCCAATCTTGAGCAGTCTGCCCTGGATTTTACCGGCATTGACCCGTGGAATCCTGAGCGTGAGGCGGTACCGGAACTGGAAGGCCTGAGTGAAATATTCAGCCCGATACGCAAAGCCGTAAAGGCCCATGACTGCAAACGGGCAGTGCTGGTTGGCCACAACGCCACCTTCGATCACAACTTCATTTTTGCGGCCGCTCAGCGATCAGACATCAAGCGCAATCCTTTTCACCCTTTTTCCACGTTTGATACCGCCACTCTTGCCGGGCTTGCGTATGGCCATACTGTATTGGCACAGGCCTGCAAACTCGCGGGCATTCCGTTCAGCAGCAAAGAGGCACATTCTGCCGCTTACGATGCGGAAAAAACGGCCGATCTGTTCTGTGGCATAGTGAATCGCTGGAAAGACCTGGGCGGTTTCCCACCACCCCCTATTCCGGAAAGCACAGACTAACGCCCATTAAAAAACCCTGCAGCGCAGGGTTTTTTAATGCCTGGCAGAAACTTACCGCTACCTGCCTTACAGGTGAATACCGCGCATAATGGCCGCGAAGGCTACCTGCTCGGTTGACACCTTCGGCTTCTCGCCTGACGTACTGCCAGAGGCTGCCTGGGAATCCGGGAACATGCGATAACCTGTATTCATCACAATTTCACCAAACTTCGGTGCCAGTGTGTGCAGTACCTGCGCAAAGGTGCCCAGGCGGGTTGCTATGTGTTTCGGACGATAAATAATCGCATTCGCGACCATATCTGCCGCTTCATCAGGGGTCAGCGTTGGCACGGAATCGTAGATCTTGGTGGGCGCAATCATCGGCGTTTTCACCAATGGCATGTTAATCGTTGTGAAGCTTACGTTGCGATCAGACCACTCCGCAGCCGCACAACGGCTAAACGCATCCAGTGCTGATTTGGAGGCCACATAGGCCGAGAAACGTGGTGCGTTGGTCAGAACCCCGATAGACGAAATATTGACCACATGCCCCTTGTGACGCTCCAGCATGGAGGGCGCAAAGCCCATAATCAGGCGCACCGAACCAAAGTAGTTCAGTTGCATGGTGCGCTCAAAATCGTGGAAGCGATCAAAAGACAAGTCCAGAGAGCGGCGTATCGAACGGCCAGCATTGTTTACCAGTACATCCACAGCGCCGTGATTATCCAGAACGGTTTTCACAAACTCATCACAGGCGGTCATATCCGAGAAGTCACACTGGTACGCATGCACGCTGGCCCCACGGGACTCAAGCTCTGCAGCCACTTCATCCAGTTTCTCTTTGGTTCGAGCACCAATCACCAGAATGGCACCGGCATCGGCAAGTTTCTGCGCCGTGGCCAGGCCAATGCCCGATGTCGCACCGGTAACCACGCAAACACGGCCCTCCACCGTTCCCTTCAGGGTGCGGTCTTTGAACAGGTCCGGGTCCAGATTACGCTCCCAGTAATCCCAGATAACGGCGGAATAGTCCCCCAGGCGAGGCACTTCGATACCGGTACCCTTAAGAACACGCTCGGTTTCCCGGGCATCAAACCGGGTCGGGTAATTGATAAACGACATAACCGAGGGCGGAATGCCCATGTCATCAAGAATGGCGCTGGTAAGGCGCTTAACCGGTGGCAGGTTCTTGAGACTCTGGCGAATAAAGGGCGGAATAAAACCAAACATCCGCGAATCAATGCGCACACCCATCTGCGGTGCATGACCGGCTTCCGAGAAAATATTCAGTATCTCGCCAACCTTGTAAGGGTCTGAATCAACCAGGTGGAAGCACTTGCCATCCTCCCCTTCAAGGTGAGCAATATGATCCAGCGCATCGGCCACAAAATCCACCGGCACGATGTTCAGGCGGCCACCCTCTATACCAATGGTAGGCACCCACTGAGGCAGCGTTTTCCGAATTTTCTGAATCATCTTAAAGAAGTAATAAGGGCCGTCTATCTTGTCCATCTCGCCGGTTTTTGAGTGGCCGATAACCATGCCAGGGCGATAGATACGGAATGGCACCTTGCATTCCTGACGCACCACCTTTTCAGATTCGTGCTTGGTCAGCAAATACGGATGATTCAGCTTCTCCGCTTCCTCAAACATATCTTCCCGGAAGGTGCCTTTGAACATGCCCGCCGCAGCAATGGAAGAAATATGATGGAAGTGACGAGCCCCCATAGCCTCCGCCGCATTCACGGCAGCACGGGTGCCTTCAATATTGGTGGTTTTCTGGGCGTCTTCATCCGCCCCCATATCGTAAACGGCGGCCAGGTGGAAGAAATGATCGATATTGCCTTCCAGGGACTTAAGAACCTTCGCATCAATCCCCAGGTTCTTGCTGGTCAGATCACCAATCACAGCCTTAACCTGTGAGTCATTCGCGCCCCAGCGCTCTCTCAGTTGATCAAGCTTACCCTGAGACTGCTCCCGTACCAGCACGTAAACCGTGCCGCCTCGTGCCAATAGTTTTTCAACGAGAAAACGGCCAATAAAT
The DNA here is from genome assembly GCA_964447555.1 of uncultured Marinobacter sp. Classification (GTDB taxonomy): domain Bacteria; phylum Pseudomonadota; class Gammaproteobacteria; order Pseudomonadales; family Oleiphilaceae; genus Marinobacter. The sequence continues at coordinate 5,565 of CAYUTG010000119.1, read as the reverse complement.
CCGGTGCCACCCGTCAGGAAATAGTTCATTGATAATCCACCCTGCCTGTTGCTTGTTTGTTATCTGTCCATGCCCAGACTCTACGACTAAGGTCGCACATCAGTCCGGGAACGCCGGAATTGTACTTAATTGCACCTTACATGTATTGGACTTTTTTAGAGCTTTTGCTCTGTAACTTGTTGTTTTGGATAGAGCTTATACTCTAAAAACACGGAACCGAAACGCCGTTTTCCTGTCACTTATCAAGACAGAACATAGTTGAGATTAGCACAGGAATCAGCCACTGCCTGCCGGGCAGATCACTCATTTTGATAATTACCGGACTGCAATGAAACAACGCGCCAGCAATGACATAATCTGTGCTCTGCTGCGCCCACTGGCGCACACCGTTTACGAACCAACCAGCTCTGCCGGATGCACATTCATGCCCAAAGAAAATCCCAATACGGAACGCTACATAACCATTGCCCGTGCCTGCCTGAAGGCGATTAACGACACCGCTGAGAACGCTGGTAGCCGGGAAGAAAAAATTCAGGCCGTCTACCAGGCAATCGACTCTGCCTTTCAGGCGGAGTTTGCAGAGTACAGGCAATCGGTCGCCATTATGGCCGGCGTGTTGGAACGCATTGCTTCGGGCCAACTGGACGCAGAAACAGCTGCAGACCTGGCGAAGAAAGTTCTGGCTCAGCACCCGTCAGATAGCCATGACGGCATAACGCACTGACCACAACACCACCCCTTCACAACCACAGAAGAGACCCTATGAGCACAGCAAGGAAATTCGATGTTCAGGCTTGTCTGGCGCTGGCCAGAGGCTTTCTGTTGCTTGGCCTGCTACTGGGCAGTGCGTTCGCGCAGGCGAAAAATACTCCGGTTCAGAGCCCCAACGACCCGAATGAGTATCGCATCATTGAACTGGATAACGGGTTGCGCGCCATACTGGTATCTGACCCTCATGCGGATAAAGCCGCCGCATCCATGAACGTAGCGGTTGGCAGTGGTGACGATCCCAAAGACCGTGAAGGGCTGGCCCACTTTCTGGAACACATGCTGTTTCTTGGCACAGAAGCCTATCCGGAACCCGGCGAATATCAGCAGTTCATAAAAAGCCATGGTGGCAATCACAACGCGTTTACCGCCTTTCAGAACACCAACTATTTCTTTGATATTCAGGCCGGATTTCTTGAGCCGGCACTGGACAGATTTGCTCAACAGTTCGCCGCGCCCCTGTTTACGGCGGAACTGGTGGATCAGGAACGAAACGCGGTCAGTTCAGAATTCAGCGCCAAACAGAAAGAAGATGGCCGCCGCCTGTACTCAGTAAAAAAAGCCGTCAGCAACCCGGACCACCCCTTCAGCCAGTTTGCTGTGGGTAACCTGAGCACCCTGGAGAATACCGACGAGAACCCGCTACGGCCTGACCTGATTGCCTTCTGGCAGAATCATTACTCTTCAAACCTGATGACACTGGCGGTTTACGGCCCGCAATCGCTGGACAAGCTGGAGCAGATGGTGCGCAGCCGGTTTTCGGCCATTAAAAATCGCAACCTGTCCCCCCGGCACTATCCTGCCAGCCTGTTCAAACAAGGCACTCTGCCAGCGAAAGTGACCACGGCCGCCATCAAAGAAGTGCGCGCCATGACGCTGACCTTCCCCATTCCCTCCCAGGAAGCTAATTACCGCACCAAACCGGCCAGTTATGTTGCCAACCTTCTCGGCCACGAAGGCCGTGGCAGCCTGTTTGATGTACTCAAACGAGCCGGGCTGGCAGAAAGCCTGTCAGCGGGCCTGGGTATGGACACCGGGGAAAAGGACAACGATGAAGCCGCCACACTGGAGATCAGCCTTTCACTGACTCCGGAAGGGCTGCGCCGGCAAAACGACATTCTGCCTCTGGTGTTTGACTATATCGATAAGATTCGCAGCCAGGGCATCAGCCAGGCACGGTTTGACGAGATGCAGCAACTGGCCCGGATCAGCTTTCGGTTTCGCGAACAGGGCGAGCCGATTCACGAAGTTATTTCACTGGCCAGCCAGCTTCAGCACTACCCGGCAAAAGATGTTCTGAGCGCACCCTGGCTGATGGAGCGGTACGCCCCGGCACAATACCGGAATATTCTTGACCGCCTGACCCCGGACAACCTGATGGTGTTTGTACTGGCCCCCGATCCGGCGCTGGACAACCCGCAGCAAACCCCCTGGTACGATGCCCGCTGGCAACTGCAGAAACTGAACCCGGCCGCCCTCCGCACGGAAAAACTCCCAGAGCTTGCGGCACAACTGAAACTGCCGCCTCCCAACCCATTTGTGCCTGAGAACCTGGATCTGGTGCCCGGCAAAACCATGCCCAAACCGGTTCTTCTGACACAGCAACATGGTCTGGATGTCTGGTTTGCCCGGGATACTCGTTTCAACTCGCCGAAGGCCAATGTGTTTATCAGCCTGCGTACCCCTGCCGCGCGGGTATCTGCCCGCAGCAGCGTGCTTACCCAGTTGCTGACCGACGCCATAAACACCAACCTGAATGCCTGGGCCTATTCCGCCAGCCTTGCCGGGCTGGATTACAGTGTTTATTCACACCTGCGTGGCATTACTATTCGGGTGGGCGGGTACAGCGATAAGCTGCACACCCTGATGAACCACATTCTTATGCAGGTTGCAGACCCGGAACTGACCCGGCAGCGCTTTGACATTGCTCGCAACAACCTGATTGACAACCTGAAAAACAAAGCCAAAAACCGCCCGGTTGAGCAAACCTCTGAATTTATCCAGACCGCACTGATTGAAGGTGCCTGGAGCACCGAGGAAAAGCTTCAGGCCGCACAACAGGTAACCCTGGATGAACTGAAATCCTTCGCAAAAACGCTGCTGTCTGAGGTAGACCCGGTTGTGCTTGCCCACGGTAATCTGACGCGGGCCAATGCTCTGAACCTGGCACAACAGATCAATGCCATTGTTCTCAAAAGGTCAACACCGGTGAGCGTAGCGCGAAGCCGCATCCGCCAACTGCCTGCCGGAGAAACACAGGCAACGCTGGCCGTAGAGCACCCGGACACGGGCTATACCCTGTATATGCAGGGCCGCAATACCAGCTTTGAGGAGCGCGCCCGCTACAGGTTGCTGGCCCAGATTATCAGCAGCCCCTTTTACGAGAACATTCGTACCCAGCGGCAACTGGGGTATATCGTTTATGCAACGCCCTTCGAAATGCTGGAAACACCAGCCCTTGGGTTTGTTGTGCAGTCCCCCGGTGCCAGCCCGCAGGAGATTGACAGCGCAGTGCGTGAGTTCTCGGAAGGCTTTAAAGGCCAGCTGGCCAGGCTGGACGAGGCGAGCCTGGCCAGAGAGAAACAGGCAGTTATCAGCTCACTGCTGAAACGGGATCGCGAACTGGGTGAAATTTCCAGCCGGTACTGGCGTGAGATTGATCGTGGAGCCACCAACTTCGATTCCAGACAAAAACTGGCTGCTGCGATTAAAAACGTTAGCAGGCAGGATTTACTGGACACCTTTGAACACGCGGTTCTGAAACGCAAACGCGCTCTTGAAGTTGTTACCGATAAGCAAGGGCAAGACGCTGACGCTGAGAAAACGCTTATGCACCTGGTGGCACAGCCTCCCGTACCCAACCAGTGATTCAGCGCCCGCTCATTCGCTGAAAACGTTGCCAGTCTTCTGGCTCGTCCACATCCCAGCGGGGCTCCAGTAAACGAACACGGAGCCCCTGTTCATCAAGACGGCGCTGGGTTTGCTCCAGTGCCTGTGGCGTTCCCCATGCAATATCATCCAGCATGCCAGGAACCACACGGCTGGCGCCAATCAACACATAGCCGCCATCATCGGAAGGGCCCAGAACAACGTCACAGCTGGTTAATGCCTTAACCGCCTGATGGACATAGTCAGGATCTACCGATGGGCAATCACTGCCCACCACCAGGGCATACTCACAAGACTCAAGCGCCTCAGTTAACGCCGCCAGCATTCTGTGCCCTAATGTTGTCCCGGACTGAAACCGTTGCTCAATACCAGAACCACTGCCCTCCAGCCGGTGCAAAATAGCCCCGGCCTCTTCCGGCGCTGGTGCCAGCGAGCGATCCCACCAGAACTGCACCGGATACCCGGTTGAACACAGGTTATCCAGCACCGCCAGTGACAATGTAATATGGGCACTGCAGGCACCGGCCGGCCCCAGCAGCGGCATCAACCGGGTTTTCACCCTGCCCTCTTCCGGCCACTTGGCAAACTGCATCAGAACGACGGGTGGAATCTCTGTATCAGACATGGCGAACATCCGAGCGGTAGGCTTCTGCCAGTGATTCGGGCGATTCACCGCGCCAGTATCGCCAGCGCAATCGCCACATTAAGAAAACCGTGCGCCAGGGGCCTTGTGCCTCCCACCGGCGGCTGTCCGTGGTAACCGGTGATGTGATACACCAGGGGCGGGAAACCAGCCGCAACCGGCGGGAGAACTCCACATCTTCCATCAACGGCATGGGCCGGAACCCTTTCAATGCCTCAAACACACCCCTGCGCACAAACAGTCCCTGATCACCGGTACAAATACCCGTCAACCGGGAGCGGTGGTTCATAAACCAGGCAATCACCCTGAACAGCGGGCGCTGGCCACTCAGGCGTACATTGAAACGCCCCCAGCCTTGCCTGCTACCGGTAAAACGTGCCAGTTGCTCAAGGGCATCGGAAGGGAGGCGGGTATCTGCATGGAGAAACAACAGCACGTTGCCACTGGCCACAGCCGCACCCGCATTCATCTGCACGGCCCGTCCTTTGTCGGACACTACTATGTGATCACATAAAGGGCCTGCCAGCCGCGCCGTACCGTCGGTGCTGCCGGCATCGACAACAATCACCTCATGGCCAGTTGACCTCAGCGGTGCTAATGCCTGCAATGCCTCAGAAATCCCGGATGCCTCCATCCACACGGGCACAATAACGCTTAACGACAGAGGTTCAGACAAAGCACACTCCACTCAATACCGGCCAATAATCCAACCAGTTATCATGATATGTTAGGGCAAACTCAGAGAGATCAGGAAATTCCGGCGCATGCGCATTCGTATTACCCACCAGAGAATCACCATCGTACTACAGCTGATTCTGCTGGCCGAGGCCATCTTTGCAGTACTGGGCCAGCGCTGGTTTCCGGCCTTTCTGTTCGCCCTTGGCGTTGGCACTCTGTGGGAAATTTTCGAATTCACCATGGATTCACTGTTCGGCATGAACATGCAAAAGCCCATGCTGGGAGACCCATCCGGCCTTACGGATACGATGTGGGATCTGATTGTTGACGCCGTTGGCGCTCTGGTGATTTCAATTCTGGGCTGGCGCTACCTTCGAAACCCCGGAAAACCATCGTTTCTGGAACGGTGGATTGATGGGTTTATCGAACGCAATCCACGTTTTTTCAGACGGTAAAGGCGCGGAGAAAGGCGTAACGCCTTGAGCGAACCGCTTCTGGCCGTTATCATACCGCCCGTTCAGAAATAATGCCTCCGTAGCTCATCTGGATAGAGCGTCCCCCTCCTAAGGGGAAGGTAGCAGGTTCGA
>CAYUTG010000118.1:0-8941 GCA_964447555.1 uncultured Marinobacter sp. | reverse complement strand
AATGCGGTACCTGCAAACGTTTAATCGTCGGCTCAGGCAAATACGTGAAAATGGTGGTTTGTCCTACCTGGATGTCGCACAGCTGTGTGGTGTGGATGAAACCCGCGTAAAAAGCTGGGAGGCCAGTGACGACAGGCAGCGCAGCTACCCCAGTGTGAACGAACTGCTGGATGTCTGTATAAAAACAGAAACACCTCTGGAAGACCTGCTGGACCTTGGGGACCCCGGAGATAACAGTCAGCTTGAGCTGCCCGGGCTGGCGTTCAGCAACAGCGACGATCTGGCGGTTGCGCTGAAGCAGCTGGAGCAGGAGATTAGTCGGATTCAGCTATCCGATGAAGAGACAGAGCTTCTGCGCCGGTTTCGCAGGGCATCCACGGAAAACCGGCGCATGATACTTCAGATACTCGGGCGTTAAAGCGCTATACCCGGTTATTTGTCTTTCTTGTACACATTCTCGTAAACGTAGTTGGTGGCATCTACAAAGCCGTCAATGCTGCCGCAGTCAAACCGCTTACCCTTGAATTTATAGGCCAGAACACAGCCATTTTTCGCCTGCTCCAGCAGGGCATCGGTAATTTGCACTTCACCGTTTTTCCCTTCGGGCGTGCGCTCAATAATGTCGAAAATGTCCGGCGTAAGAATATAGCGCCCGATAATAGCCAGGTTACTGGGTGCATCCTCCGGAGCGGGTTTCTCAACCATGTCGGTAATACGGTACAGGCCATCTTTCATGGATTCACCGGCAATCACACCGTATTTGTGTGTCTGGTCTGCCGGTATTTCCTCAATAGCGACAATGGAGCAGCGGAACTGATTATAGAGCTTGGTCATCTGGGCCAGCACACCGTCTTCGCCATCGGGGCCAATGCAGAAGTCGTCGGCCAGAATCACGGCAAACGGGCTGTCACCCACCAGGTTGCGCCCGGAAAGAATGGCATGGCCCAGGCCTTTCATCACATTTTGCCGGGTGAAGGCAAAGGTGTTGTGGTCAATCAGATCACGAATGGAGGTCAGCAGATCTTCCTTGCCGGTGCCGGCAATCTGGTGCTCCAGTTCAAAACTGATATCAAAATGATCTTCCAGTGCGCGCTTACCGCGGCCAGTGACAAAACCAAATTCATGAATACCGGCTTCGGCCGCTTCTTCAACGCCATACTGCACCAGAGGCTTGTTAACAATTGGCAGAATCTCTTTCGGCATCGCTTTGGTGGCTGGCAGAAAGCGGGTGCCGTAACCGGCAACGGGAAACAGGCATTTCTTGATCATGGTGTGTGTCCTTTTCAGATGATCGGGTCAGATATCCAATAGAATTTGAAGAAAGTGCGCTGAGTTTAAACGCTTTCAGTGCTGAAATGGAGGGTGGCGACGGGAATTGCAACAAAAGGTAATCGCATGGTGCCGTTGTTACCTGGGCTGTACATTTGGGAACACTTGGCAAACAACTTTTGAATGTCGTTATAAGATACTGTTTCGACAAACATTAAATTTGTAAATATTGGCAACGAGTGCTGGCCGAAAGGGCGGGTGAGCCGTTAAAGTATCAGTAATGTTGATCCCCTCCTTTTTAAGGGTAGCCAGTGCGTTTTTTCCGTTTTCTTACACTGATGATGTGTGTCAGTCCAGGTTGGCTGTGTGCGGCACCTTTGCCAGACATGGGGAAACCGTCTTCCACCATTTATCCCGGTGATTTACTGCAATCCGTTACCCGCTACGTAGCGTCGAAAGTCAGTGTGTCCGGCACCTCAAATCAGAGCAAAGATCACTTCAATGGCAGCCTGGATCTGGTCAGCAACGATCTTATCTGGTCTCAGCACCAGTTCGGTATTAACTATCGCGATTCGGTCATTTCCAGAGATGGCGAAGAATCCAGTGCGCTGAAACTGAGTTATGGTCTTGCCCTTTCCGACATTGCGTTGCGCATGCAGTTTGAAACCAGTGATCACGCCGGATTCTCCGTAGTGTCCGGGAACAGGCTAGGCTCCACGAGTGAGGGGCAGCAGTTTAAAGTGTCGGGCCGTAGCCCCTGGTTTACCTGGTATGGCCTCAGGTTTAACAGCGTGTTCAGCCATTCTGTGGGCACCACCAGCGTGTTTGAAGACAGCGACTGGAAAGAAGATTCCCTGCATCAGACATCCAAGTTCGGGCTTGAGTACAGCGACAACCGTACCTACTGGCCGGGCCTGACATCGTCAACGCGTATTGCAGCGTTCAGTGGGCTTGATGTCCGTGAAACACGGAACGGCACAGGTGCAGAGGCGGAGCGGGATCCCTTCAGAAAGGTTGCTTTGTCTGCCTCGTTCACGCAGGAACTGTACAGCTGGACGTTTGATCTGGGTGGGCGTTATCAGTTTGCAAACAGCGACCTGCCATCCTCTGAATGGTTCCGGGTGGCCGGCCCGTCACTGTCTCACGGTTACAACGGCCAGAGCCGTACCGTACCCGAAGGTGGCTGGCTGAAGCTGCAGGCGGGCAGCCCGGGGTTCTACCTTCCGGTATTCACCGGCATACGGTCATCGTTCCAGATGTCCGTATTGCGTGGCTGGACCCCCATGCTTGATACAAACGATGATCGCAGTGGCAGCGCCAGTGTGGGGCAGTTTTCGGTGCAGTTTGCCTCCCGGGATTTCCGTGCCGCCATGAGTGTTGGTAAGATGCTGGGTGCTTCAGATGGCCTGGTTCCCATTGCCAGCAGCCCGGACGTTTCTCTTTCCCTGACTATCGGAATGTAGGCGCTTCTGTAAGCCGTTACGAAGATGTCACTTGAGGCCTTGTGTGTCTCTGGTGTTACATATTCAGGCGGTATCGCAAGGAGCTCGTATATGACGGATACAGGAAAATATCGATTTTTCCTACTCGCAGCGTGTCTGCTGGTGTTGCCTGGCATCTCTCAGGCGTTTGAATTCAATGATGTTGTCACCAAGGCACAAAAACTGGCGCAATCCAGCTATGTCGCACCTGAGCCTGTGCCACAATTTTTGCGGGATCTCAGTTACAGCCAGCATAAGGCCATCAGGTTTCAGCCGGACGCCAGTCTGTGGCATGAATCAGGTTCCCGTTTTCAGGTTTCGATGATTCCACCGGGAAGTTTCTATTCTCACGCCGTTGGCCTGGAGGTTGTGGATCAGGAGGGTGCTCACGAAGTGCCTTTCCGGAAAGAAGATTTTGTGTATCCGAATGAGGATCTGCAAACCCGCGTGCCTGCAGACCTTGGCTATGCAGGGTTTACGCTGTCGTACCCGGCCGGGGATAAAAAGGCGCAGTCACAGTTCCTGGTGTTTGGTGGCGCGAGTTATTTTCGTGGCATAGGTGAGGGCCAGCACTTCGGGTTATCAGGCCGCGGCGTGGCTGTTAATACCGGGTTGCCTTCCGGGGAGGAGTTTCCGTCCTTTACCCGGTTCTGGTTAGTTCGGCCGTCGCCCGGGGCCAGTTCAATGGCTGTCTATGCGTTACTTGATGGCCCCTCACTAACGGGTGCTTACCGCTTTATTATCACTCCCGGTGCAAAAACCGAAGTAAAAACAGAAGCCCGCCTGTTTTTCCGGAACGACGTTAAGCAGCCCGGGTTTGCCCCGCTGACCTCCATGTTTTTTTATGGCGAAAACTCACTCCGGCCCTTTGGGGAGTGGCGCCCGGAAGTTCACGATTCCGACGGCCTGCTTATCCACGATGCCGGCACGGGGGAGTGGCTGTGGCGGCCGCTGGAGAATCCCAAGAAACTCAAGCTGAGTTTTCATCAGGTACAGAAACTACAGGGTTTCGGGCTGATGCAGCGGGATCAGAGTTTCCGTTCGTACGAAGACAACAGGCTGAAGTACGAGCAAAGGCCCAGTGCCTGGGTTGAAACCAGCCAGGACTGGGGCAGCGGAAACGTGGTGCTTGTTGAAATTCCTACCGGTTCGGAAGACAACGACAACATCGTGGCCTTCTGGACTCCGGATAAAGCCGTAAAAAAAGGCGACTCGATTGAACTTAACTATACTCTGAGCTTTGGCCAGCCGACGATCAGTAAGGAGCCTGGTGGCCACGTAGCTCAAACCTTCGCCGGACGTGAGAGCAGGGACGAGAAGGGCGATGCCTATCGTTTTGTTGTGGATTTTCAGGGTAAGAATCTCTCTGAACTCAAGCCGAACGCGGCTGTTGTTGGGAGTGTGTCCGGTGGTGAAGGGGTCGAGATACTTGAATATTTTGTGCAGTACGTTGACGCAAAAAATGCCTGGCGCTTGTCTGTTCTCGCCCGGCCTGAAACAGGTAAATCCCTGTCTCTCAGAGGGTATCTGAGCCTTGATGGCAAACCACTCACAGAGACCTGGACCTACGAACTGGGAGCGGCTAACGACCTCCGGAAACAACCCTGATCAACTCTCATCAATTCACACTGAGGAATACCGATGGCTGACATGGCGTTTCAGGATGTATTCAATCGTGTTTACCTCTATCTGGTAGCGGCCGGCACAGACATGACCGGTGAGCGGTTCCGCGCACTACTCCAACTCATAGACGATGCAATGGCAAAGGTATCCAGAGAAGGCGGTGCTGTGTCTGTGCTGGAAACCGCGATGGACATGGTGCCAGAGCGCTTTACGCTGCCTCCGAAAGAGGTACTGGAAGTGCAGCCTCCCCTGAAGCGGGGGAGCATCGGGTATCGCCCTGTCGCCTCTTCTCCCGTGACGGCCGGGTAGCCCATGAAGGCTGATCCCTATAAATCCTGGCGCAGGGTGGCGTTGTTCCGGCGCATTGTGATGGCACTGCTGGTCTTCGGGCAAACGGCCATTGCCGGTTACTACCTGTTGTGGGTGCTGCCATATCACGGCGGTACCTTTCTGGAGCAGGGGCTCATCTTCCTGTTTATGGTGCTCTATGCGTGGATCGCCGTGGGTTTCTGGACCGCAGTCTGGGGGCTGTTCATACGGCTGATGGGTGGTGACCGGTTTTCATTGCTGAAACGACACTCCAGCGAAGACCTTGATGCCACACCACTGGCCACCACGGCCATTCTTCTGCCCATTTATAACGAACCTGTACGCTGGACGCTGGACGGCCTGAAGGCGGTTTATAAAGATGTAGAAGCGCAGGGCGCGCTGGAACACTTCCAATTCTATATTATTTCCGACAGCCGCAAGGCCGATGTCTGGCTGGAAGAGCAGACCGCCTGGCACGACCTGGTCACAGAACTGGGTGCCGAAGGCCGGATTTTCTACCGTCGGCGGCCGGTGAATCTTAATTTTAAAAGCGGCAATGTGGCTGATTTTTTACGCCGCTGGGGGCGGCGCCACAAGTATATGGTGGTGCTGGATGCAGATAGCCTGCTGGCCGGGCACACCCTGGTTCAGATGGTCCGGCTGATGGAGCGGGAGCCCAACGTCGGCATTCTGCAAACCAACCCGAATATCATTAACGGCCAATCGCTGTTTGCGAGAATTCAGCAGTTTGCCAACCGTTTCTACTCCCCCCTGTTTTCCACTGGCCTGGCGGCCATCCAGATGGGGGACGCAGCGTTCTGGGGCCATAACGCCATTCTTCGTATAGAACCTTTTATGGCGCACTGCGGGCTCAGGAAACTGCCGGGCCCGGGGCTGTTCGGTGGCCCCATCATGAGCCATGATTTTGTTGAGGCCGCCTACATGGGCCGAGCCGGTTATGAAGTCTGGCTGGAGCCGGGGCTGGGGGAGAGCTACGAAGAATCGCCCCCCACGCTGGGCGACGAACTCGCCAGAGACAACCGCTGGGCCAAAGGTAACCTGCAACACCTGTGGGTAATGCTGCGTGAGCCGGGCTTGCGATTTGCCCATCGTATGGCATTTCTGAACGGCATAATGGCTTATTCCGCGTCTCTGCTGTGGCTGGCGTTTCTGGTGCTCACCACCATTGAGGCAGCGCAAATGACGCTGTCACCCATCGACTACTTTCCCGAAGGGCACCAGGGGCTTTTCCCGCTCTGGCCCGAATGGCGGCCGGAATGGGCCCTGGGCCTTGCATTGAGCACTGTTGTGCTGCTGTTCCTGCCGAAATTTCTGGCCATTCTGGATGCCGTTATTCACCGGACCACCGGATCGTTTGGTGGATTTTTCCGCCTGTTCTTCAGCGTGCTGCTGGAAATTGTTGTCTCAGTCTTGCTGGCACCGGTCCGCATGCTGGCCCATAGCCGTTTTGTGATCACGGCGCTGCTGAATTTGTCTCTGAAGTGGGCCGGGCAGAACCGGACAGAAGAAATGTCATGGCGTGATGGTTTTGTAACCCAACTACCGGCCATGGTGATTGCCTCCTTATGGACAGGCTTCGCCTGGAGCCTGGATACCCTGTTCTTTATCTGGTCATTGCCAGTGGCAGTGCCCCTGATATTGTCTGCGCCCACGTCAGTCATACTCAGCCGCCGTGCGCTTGGCCTTTGGTTGTTGCGTAAACGCCTGTTGTTAATTCCACAGGAGCAGAAGCCTTCGCCTCTGCTTGAGAGGGCCAGAGCCTACCGGCTGGAGGAACCCGCAGATCATACGCTGACGCCCTTTCAGCAAGCCGTGCTCATCCCCCGGTCGAATCGCCTTCACCAGGCATTTGGCCGTGAACACAAACAGCCTGCGCGGCGACGGCACCTGACCCGGCTGGGAAATCAGGTTTTGGCCCATGGCCCGGAGGGCTTGTCGAACGCTGAACTGGTGCAGGTCGCCCGGGACAGAAAAGTTATGCAAAACCTTCACAACCGTGCCTGGAAAGCACCCGCAGACTCCTACTGGGGGCAGTGTATCCGGCAGCTGAACAGGCAGGTGGTGGCTAAATAAGGAGCAACCGATATGGAACGGCGAGCATTGTTGAAACTATTGGCTGCAGGCGCAGGCCTGCAGGTAATACCCTGGCAAGCCGTGTATGGCCAGAACCAAAGCGCAAGCCATGCCCCCGAAGGCCCGGCGAAGGCCTTCAGTTACGAATGGCTGAAAGGCCATGCAAGGCACCTGTCTGGCCAGGCCTATCAATCCCATGAAGGCGAATTGCCCGATTCACTGAAAGATCTCTCGTGGGACGACTACCAGGCCATCTCCTTCCGGCAGAAGCACGCACTCTGGGCCGGCCAGAACCTGCCATTTCAGATTCAGCTGTTCCATCTTGGCCTGTACTTCGAGGCTCCCGTGCACATTCACGAAGTGGTGGATGGACAGGCCAGAGAGCTGTTTTACGATCCCGACTATTTTCAGTACGAAGGCAAGCAACCACTGGGCAAGCTGCCCAAAGATCTTGGTTTTGCCGGCTTTCGTCTGCATTACCACACAGATTTTAAATACGATCTGGCCGCATTTCTGGGTGCCAGTTACTTCCGTGCCGTGGGCGAGGACCGGCAGTACGGCATGTCTGCCAGAGGGCTGGCACTGAACACCGCGAGCCCGGATGGCGAAGAGTTTCCCCGCTTTACAGCATTCTGGCTGCAGAAACCCAAGCCCAATGCCCGCACACTGAACGTGTGGGCACTGTTGGATTCTCCCAGTGTGACCGGTGCCTACGCGTTTGTGCTGGACCCGGACACTAACTTCATCATGGATGTCGATATTGCCCTGTACCCAAGGGAAGAATTAGACAGAGTGGGCATAGAGCCGCTCACCAGCATGTATCAGGTAGGTGAGAACAACCACCGGATGGTACACGACTGGCGCCCCGAGATTCACGATTCCGACGGCCTGAGTATGCACACTGGTGCAGGCGAGTGGATCTGGCGGCCTCTGGTAAACCCTGCGGCACTTCGCTACAACAGTTTTGTTGACAAAAATCCGAAAGGGTTTGGATTATTGCAGCGTGACCGAGCCTTCGATCACTATCAGGACGACGGCGTTTTTTACAACAAACGCCCCAGCCTGTGGGTAGAACCCCGGGGTTCATGGGGGGCAGGGCGTGTAGAACTGGTAGAAATCCCAACCAACGATGAAACCTTCGACAACATTGTCGCCTACTGGAACCCGGAAGACATCATGGTTCCTGGCCAGGAATACCTGTTTGCCTATCGCCTGTACTGGGGAACCGATTCCCCCATCGATCAGGTACCTCTGGCCACGGTTCGCGCCACCCGCACCGGCCTTGGTGGGGTTGTTGGCCAGAAGCGGGAATACTTCTCCTGGCGCTTTGCCGTCGATTTCGCTGGCGGCATGCTGGACATGCTATCGGACGATGCACCGGTAGAGCCGGTTATCACCGTAAGCCGGGGCGATGTTGAAATTACCTCCGCCCGCCCACTGGCCTCAATCAACGGCTACCGGGCCATGTTTGATCTGGTACCGGACGATACCTCGGAACCCATCAACCTGACTCTGGTGCTGAAACTGGACGATGAAGTGCTCACCGAAACCTGGGTGTATCAGTATTCACCGCCGCCACTGGGTGAGAGAGAGGTGGTGTAGAGCGATGTCTCGCTGTTAACAATACGGTTGGTCAAACTCCTTGTATTGTTGACAATATGGGTTGTTCAGCGTACTTTCTCGTTAAACGTCTCCATATTGTTAACAATGTTATGTCTGAGCAGCCACCGCAAACCTATACCAGGGCCGACGAAGCCTTCGATTGTTTACAGACGGCCATCGTCAAAGGCGAGCTTGAACCGGGTGAAAAAATCGGCGAGCTGGAGTTGTGCGCCCGGTTTAACCTGACTCGCGGCCCCTTGCGGGAAGCGCTGGGGCGGCTTGAATCCCGGGGTTTGCTGGTGCGCCGGCCCCATGCAGGCGTTAAGGTGGTGTCGGTCAGCGCTGAAGAGCTTATGGAGTTGTACCGCATTCGTGAGGTAATGGAAGGGTTTGCGGCCCGACAGGCAGCCGAGCGAATGACCGATCAGGAAATTGCCGATTTACAGGCTACTCTGGATGCCCACGAGCAGATGATCGAAGAAGCCCGCGGCCAGGCTTACTACCAGGCCGAAGGGGATTACGATTTCCACCACCGGATTGCCACCGGCAGCCGCAATGCCAAA
>CAYUTG010000117.1:1440-9041 GCA_964447555.1 uncultured Marinobacter sp. | reverse complement strand
GGGTTAATGGCGTTCCAGGTCGGGTTTTGCTTCAGTACAGAAGCAATCTGGTCAACGTCTTGTGCGTAGGGCATGGTCTAAATCCTTTCTACGTTGGTTTTCTATAGGAGATGCGAAAAAAGCATACAGCAACTTCCGTAGCCAATAAATTGTACACTTTTCATACAAATCATCAGCAGTGGTGATTACTGTAGTGGTTTCGAATTTATAATTGAAATTTATATAATCTATTTTCAGCATTTTCCTGATGAATGCGGGCCAACCCTGATTTCAGGAGATAACCACGCCCACCCACTAGCGCCCCGGCGTACTCAGGCCGTCAGACAAAGAACCACCAGACGATCCCCGGCCTGCAAGTCGAGATACGTTTTGCGGGGTGGATTAAGAACCAGGTGTCGCCCGTTTTCATCAGGCAGAGCACGGTACACTCCCAGGGCGATTTCGCTGCCTTCTGCAAGAATTTTCTCAAGTAGCTGGAAGGTAACGCTGGCCGGTAACGGGTAATCCAGCGGGCTCCGGAACTGAATTTCCGCACCACCAGCCGTAAACAACTCGTCCAGCACTACCCGCAATTCGCGCCGCAGAGCGACCTGGCCCAGCACATGGCTGAGAATCATCGGGCTGATCAGCATTTCACTCTGGTGCCCATACAGCAGGTAACGGTTACCCGGGTCACTCAGTTCCATCACCAGTTGCGGGCGACGGTCACCATCAGCCAGGATGTCCTCAAGCAGCAGGTAACCAACCATCGCCCGTGCATCGGCTTCCTCGCCCGTAATCAGGCGATCGCTGCTCAGCAGCATGACAGTGTTATAACTATCCGGTGCCAGCTGTCTGAGCTCGCCCTCCGCCATATAGTCTGCCTCCAGATGGCGAATAGCCACCCCGGTCTGCGAGCCAACGTATCGGCTAATGGCCCGTTCCCGCTCGGCGGGTGGAACCACAGCCACCAGGTCCACCTCAAACACCGTGTCACGATAACTGGCAAGCTCTGATATCAGGCTGGGCACCTTCCGGTTCCAGCCCAGAATCAGAATACGCCGTACCTGTCCGGAGCCTTCACCGGGTTCAGGGCGCGCTGCCGGCCGGCTGATCAACGGCAGTGCAGGCGCTTTAGTGTCCGGCTCGGTTCTGGCGTAGTCCCTGGCCATCATAATGACCCGGTCACCCGGCTCAATCACGGTACCGGAAGGTGCCACCAGCGCTGGAACCCAGCCATTGCCAGTATCCCGCAACAGGCCCAGTACGATAGCCTCTGGCCGTGTCGATGCCAGTTCTGCCAGTGACAGGCCCGCCAGCACATCCCCGCTGCGAACATAGATTTCATTGCCATCGCCGGCTGTCAGCAATTCGTTATAAATCTCAGACAGCCCCCGATGAAGCACATTCTGAGCCATCAGGCGGCTGATGGTGGCATCACCGGCAACCACCTCGACTGCGCCCGGGTAGGCCCGCTCAATAACCGGAAGTTTTCGCACGTCCTGAATCTCGGCCACCACAAAAGGCAGGGGTGCGTGAAACTGCCTGGCCTGGGCGGCAATCGATAACAGCGCTTTCACCGTTTCGACATCTGAGGTAACCAGAGAGTTATCCTGATCAGCCGCGCCCGGAATGATAACCGCCGCGGCATCCAGGCAGGCAACACGGTGCAGGGCCTCCGGCTGAAGCGCGGACCCTGACCGCAGGATAACCTGACGCGCCTTTTTAAAGGTAATGCCAGAGGTAAGTCGTAACTCGTGCGCCTGGTCGGCCGAGGCATCCTCAGATAAAACCACCAGATTCAGTGTCTGGGTATCGTGTTTAGCCAGAAAACGTCTCACCCGCCCGGAGGTACCCAGCAATTCGGACAACAGTGGCAGAGTCTGGCTGGTCCAGCCCAGAACAACAATGTGGTTTTTCAGCGTTACCGGGGTAAAGCCCCGTTCCATATCGGCCATTTTGGTGATCAGCCAGCGTGTAAGAATGGCCACCAGGGTGCCCATAAAAACCACGTAGCCACTGACCGTAAGAACGGTGGAGACAATGCGTTGCCAGGTTCCTGCGTCATCGCCCAGATAGCCGGGGTCTGTCAGTCGCAGGAATGCCCACCAGACCGCTGCACCTATATCACTGAACGACTCACCAAACACTAAAACCAGCAGCCCGCCCACCAGCGAGATCAGCGCTATAAACGCCGCAACGACCAGCAACTGGAAACCGGCACCTTTAACGAGTTGCCGCTCAACAAAAAATTTTATCCGGTCAATAATCCGAAACGGGAGCATTGCACATCCTGATACTGAACAGCCAAGGGTACCGTTAGCATAGCTGACAATCGTCTGATTTCAGTCATCTTTCTGTTCCTCGCCACCAGCAGCCAGCACCAGAGCTTCCGCCAGCGAAGCACTGAAGCGGCTGACACCGGGTACGGGTTTTACCCCCGCCCGGGCCAGTGTACGCAAGGGCTGGAACTGCAGATCAGCAAAAATCACCTGGGTGCCATCCCGCCGGCAGGTTTCCACCAGTTTGTCCAACGCGGACAGGCCACCGGCATCGAGCATGGTTACGCCGTCCATATACAGAATCAATCCGCGGGCATTACCGGAAAGAATGGCCAACTCCCCGAACACCCGCTCGGCAGCGGCAAAGAACAGGGGGCCATTGATTTTGAATACCTGCCAGCCCGGCGGGAGATTTGCACCGGCCACCCGCTTACCCCCGGTGATATCCGCCACCTTGGTCATCTGGGCCATTTCGCGCATAAAGAGCACCGCTGCCAGCAAGA
This sequence comes from uncultured Marinobacter sp., assembly GCA_964447555.1. GTDB lineage: Bacteria > Pseudomonadota > Gammaproteobacteria > Pseudomonadales > Oleiphilaceae > Marinobacter. The sequence goes on along the minus strand of CAYUTG010000117.1, from coordinate 6,277 downwards.
CACCGGTGGTGATCGCAATGACCATATCCAGTGCCACGGTGAGTGAAAAGCAGGCCAGAAAAACCAGCACGTCACTGCGGGGCGCAATTCGCAGCAGGCGAATGGATTTCGGTGCCTCACTCATATTCCAGGCCACCATCATCAGCAGCGCGGCCATGGCAGGCATGGGCAGATACGCCAGCACACCCGCCAGCGAGACCAGTGCCAGCAGTACCACCAGCGCATGCACCATGGCAGACACAGGTGATTCTGCACCGGAGCGGTAATTAGCCGCAGACCGGGCAATGGCTGCGGTGGCTGTAATGCCCCCGAAAAAGGGAACAATGATATTCCCCAGCCCCTGCCCCATGAGTTCGCTGTTGGCACTGTGGCGCTTGCCCGTCATGCCATCCAGTACAACCGCACACAGCAACGATTCAATAGCCCCCAGCATGGCAATCGCGAACGCAGACGGTAACAGTTCCCTGACCATGGTCCACGAGAGCCCAAGCGGCGCACCGCTGGCATCAGCCTGTTGCCAGGGCCATGCGAATTCCGGCAGAAACGGCGGTATACCGGCGCCTGAAGTGCCGTCTGGCAGCAGGTAGCTGAACCGGGAGCCGATGGTTTCTATAGACGCCCCCCGAGCATTCAGCCAGAATGCCAGCAAGCTACCCACAATAACGGCCGGAAGGTGCGCCGGCACCGGGGTTTTCAGGCGAGGCCATAGGAGCATAACGCTCAGGGTTACAGCCGCAACCAGGGTGCTCAGTGGGTCCAGTGCGGGAAAGCTCTGCGCCAGTTCGGCAATTTTGCTCCAGTACTGTTCGGGCATTCCCTGCAGAGGAAGACCAAAAAAATCTTTAACCTGCAACGTGGCTATGACAACGGCGATGCCACCGGTAAACCCCAGGGTAACCGGCTCAGGGATGTACTCAATAAAACGCCCCAGACGCATCAGAGCCATCCCGACCAGCATAATTCCGGACATCAGGGTTGCCAGTAGCAGGCCACCCAGCCCGTAGGTTTGGGCAATCGGGTACAGGATGACCACAAACGCGGCGGTGGGGCCAGAGATACTGAACCGGCTGCCACCAGTCAGCGCAATCACAAAGCCGGCTATAAAAGCGGTATACAGACCATACTGGGGAGCAACACCACTGGCGATAGCCAGAGCCATCGCCAGAGGGATGGCGATAATGCCCACCGTGATCCCGGCCATGATGTCCCGCACCAGCCGCTGACGGTTGTACGCTTCATCAAGGCAGGCTTCGCGTAAGGCATGGGCAAACCGGAGGGAGAAGAGATGGGCGCGATGGGGCATAAGAAGCTGGCCTGTTGCGGTGTCAATTATTACATTATATGCTCATTTAGATATCACTCAATGTTAATTTGATTAACATAAAAAACATTAAACAGAGCCTACTCATCATGGAAAACCGCACCGCCCGGCTAACGCTACTGATTGACCCACAGAAAAAAGCGGCCTTTGAGGCCCTGTGTAAAGACGAAGACGTTACACCCTCGCAAAAGGTTCGCCAGTTCATTCGTGAATACGTTGAACAAAAGCTGGGGCCGGACTGGCGTGAGAAGCCACCGCAATAGAAACTGATACGGGTATTGCCCGGCCGGCAGTGGTGTGATTAGCTGGCGGACACAACTCCGTTGCGAACGAATTGCACAAAGAACCCCATTATGAGAACCCTGCCATGAAAATTATCACCGCCCTGATTCTTGGCATCAGCGCCGTTGTTTCAGCGTGCCTGATTGAAAATGGCCTGACCAATATGCGCACCGGCGATCGCTACGTTACGGTTAAAGGCGTGGCAGAGCGGGAAGTAAATGCCGACCTTGCGCTCTGGCCCATTCGTTTTGTCGCAACCGGTAAAACCCTGACAGACGCCCAGAACAAGGCCCGGGGCAGCCGCGACGCCATCATGGCTTTCCTGAAGTTGCAGGCCATAGATACAAATGCCGTTGAACTTCAGCGTCTGGATGTCACAGACACCCGAGCCAACCCCTATCAGGACAATGGCGGCGAACAGAAATTTATTATCAATCAGACTCTGATGGTTCGCAGTACCGATATCGACAAAATCCGCCAGGCTGGCCAGGCGATCAGCGAACTGGTGGATTCAGGCGTGGTGCTGTCTTCCGATTATGGCCCGGCCGGCCCGACCTATCTGTTTAACGGCCTGAACGATATCAAGCCCGCCATGATTGCCGAGGCAACAGCCGCTGCCCGTGAAGCCGCCGCACAGTTTGCGAACGACGCCAACGCGGAGCTTGGCGGCCTGCGGCGGGCCAATCAGGGGGTTTTCCAGATACTGGCCCGGGATCAGGCCCCGGGTATTATGGAGGGCCAGCAACCGGCCAAGACCGTCCGTGTCGTTTCAACGGTTCAGTACTATTTACGCTAACCGCCTGACCAGGCCATTCGTTACTGGGTGGCCACCATCTCATCGGTAACCTGGTACTCCCCCTGCAGCCAGCGCAGAATTTCGCCGGCGGCCGGGTGATCAAAGGCATCGTAAGTGTGCTGAAGGCTTCGCCGTTTCTGATCGCTGATGCGACCGAGGCCAGCATCCTGAAGCACCAGAAGATCGGCCCGCATCTGCTCTGCCAGAGCTGGCCCAAGCAATTCACGGGCAACTTGCCGAAATGCCTCACCGTACTGGTACTGAGGCCCAAGCCGGTAAGATTCCGCCAGCGTAATAGCGGGAATGGCGGTCAGTGTCGGTTGCAGGGCCGGGTTAATGCCATGGCCTGCCAGATAGGCCGCATTGGCCGCAGGCCGGCCAGTAAATGCCCGAAGATGTAAATGCCGCGACATACGGTCGCCATCATTTACCGGGTAATTATCCCAGAGTACCGGCTTGCGCCCGAGCCTGTCAGCCACGCTTCGCAGGTGCCCGGGTGACACTTCCCTCGAGCACACCTCTTCACCAGTCCAGAACACGTTGATTCCGGCATCCAGCGTGCGCCCAAGCGTTTCCAGATAATCCGCCGGGCGCTCGCCAAATACGCGGTCCAGAACAGGGTCATCGGAATAATAGCTGGGGCACAGACTTACCTGCTTTGCAGAGGTGTGCCCCTGCACCCAATGCATTATGTCAGCCTGGGTGCGGGCAAGGTCCGGCGTGTCAGCGTGCATGTCATCAAACAGAATGGCCAGCTCATCGATGCCAACTTTGTCCAACAGTTCCAGCTTGTGGGCCAGCGCCTGGCGAGCATCATCGTCAAACCGGTTAAATATTTCGAACGGGCTAAGGCCGATACCAAAGCGCAAGCCTTCAGCCCGGCAAAAACGGCCGAAATCGGCCAGCTCGGCAGCCATTGCCGGCGGATAGGGCTCTTGCCACTGGCGGCGCAGGAAGGCATCTGCCTTGGGTGCGTACAGATAAAACCCATAGCCATGCGGGGCCAGCAAACGCACCAGTTGCCTGCGTTCCTGCCAGTTCCACATGGGGCCATAAAATCCTTCAATAATACCCAGCGACATACTCATGCCCCGACTCCCTGTATGAATCCGGAAACAAATGCTTTGGCACAGGCTCTGTTACCAGACCGTATATCTGCCGCAAGCAAATCGTATAGCCAGACAGTATTGCCGGCTGTGAAAGCAGGCTAGTATAGCCCCCATCAGCAGACTACTATATTGCCACCGACCAGGGAACGGCCCAGATGAACCAGCCAGCACACCGACTTGCCAGCCTTGATGCCCTCCGTGGCCTGGCGGCACTCGGCGTTGTTCTGTTTCATTACCTGCCGTATTACCAGAAGCTGTACGGCCACGGGTTTGAGCTTCCGGCACTACTGGATTCTGCACTGCTGTTTGGCCGCTACGGTGTTCACCTGTTTTTCATGCTGAGTGGCTTTGTTATTTTTATGACGCTGGAGCGCACCAGCAATGCTGGCTGGTTCGGGCTGGCCCGCGCCTTCCGGCTGCTTCCGGCACTGTGGGCCGGCATTATCCTTACCTTTCTGTCGGTACACTGGCTGGGCCCGGAGAACCGCACAGTCAGCCTGCAAACGGCATTGCTTAATGCCACACTGCTGCATGAATACCTTGGTGCAGAACATGTAGACGGGGCTTACTGGAGCCTGGTGGTGGAGGTTACCTTCTACAGTTGGATGGCGCTGCTGTTTTTCGGGCTGCGAAGCTGGCAAACGCTTCGGGTAGCACTGGCCTTCTGGGTGCTGGTCAGTTATATCGGCGTTCTCACCTGGCACCACATTCCGGAAAGTCTTGAATTTCTGGTTAAAGACCTGTTGTTTGTAAAATACGCCCCGCTGTTTATTGCCGGCATGCTGCTTTACCGCCGACACCAGTACGCCACGCGCTCGCACGTTGACAATGTATTACTGGCACTGTGTATTGGCCATAGTGTCATTGCCTACAAAGCGCCATACAACCTGTTCGTACTCAGCTGTTTCGGTGTTTTCATACTGGCTATTTCAGGCCGGCTTAACGGACTTGCCAACCGTCCTATGCTCTGGCTTGGCAGCCTCTCCTACAGCTTATATCTGGTACACCAGAACATAGGCTATGGCGTTATTCGCTGGAGTTACAGCGCTGGACTGCCAGGCTGGGCAGGCGTTACGTTCGCGCTGATCACGGCTGTTACTCTGGCGGCACTGATCCACTACGCCATTGAACAACCCGCGCTCTCCTGGTTCAGGAGCTGGCGACGAAAAACAGAGGCCCGGCCAGCGCCAGCAGGTGCGGCGTGAGCCCCTTAAGACATACGTCGTATATACGACTAATTTCTATTTCGCTCCAGACTGATAGTTGATAAGTTCAACTACCCTAGATGATTGCCCCTCCCTCATTCGAGAGGCTCTTATTAAAAACGAT
>CAYUTG010000117.1:0-1430 GCA_964447555.1 uncultured Marinobacter sp. | reverse complement strand
AAAAGGTAAAAGAGCAATGAAACTACGTTCTGTTCTCTCTGCAGCCGTGCTGGCTGTCGCAACCACGTTTGCCGCCACTCAGGCCATGGCCCAGGAAACCTATACACTCCGCCTTGCTGAAACCTGGGGACCAAACTTTCCGATTTTCGGTGATACCACCAAAAGCATGGCCAAAATGGCCGAAAAAATGTCGAACGGCCGCCTGAAGATCCGTATCGACTCTGCCAACAAGCACAAAGCCCCACTGGGCGTGTTTGACATGGTTAAAGCCGGCCAGTACGACATGGGTCACTCTGCGTCCTACTACTGGAAAGGCAAAGTACCGAACACACTATTCTTTACCAGCATGCCCTTTGGCATGACCGCTCTGGAGCAGTACGCCTGGTTCTACTATGGCGACGGCATGGAACTGATGAAGGAAGTTTACGAGCCATACGGCCTGCTGTCCTTCCCAGGCGGTAACACAGGTGTGCAAATGGGCGGCTGGTTCCGCAATGAAATCAAATCTGTGAAAGACCTGGATGGCCTGAAAATGCGCATTCCGGGCTTTGCCGGTGAAGTATTCGCAGAAGTCGGTGTAAATCCAACCAACATTGCCCCAGGTGAGCTCTATACAGCTCTGGAGCGCAACACCATTGATGCCGTTGAGTGGGTTGGACCAGCACTGGACCTGCGCCTGGGCTTCCAGCAAATTGCCGATTACTACTACACGGGCTGGCACGAACCGGCTACCGAACTGCAGTTCCTCGTGAACGAGAAAGTCTGGAACAAACTGCCGGCAGACCTTCAGGAAATTCTGCGCATATCTATGCGTACTGCCGCTTACGACATGCTGGTTCAGTCGCAGCATGCCAACGCGGAAGCCTGGGCAAATATCAAAAGCGAATACCCAAACGTTCAGATCAAGAAGTTCCCGAAAGACGTGTTCCAGGCCATGTATAAGGCCAACAAAAAACTGCTGAAAGAAGCAGCTGCCGGTGATGAACTTGCCGCCAACATTGTTAAATCCCAGGAGGATTACCTGAGGAAGAGCCGCGCCTATACCGACATTTCTGAGCGCGCCTACCTGAACACAATGGCAGAAGTCGAGTAAGATACTGATTGTTATGGAGCCGGGACTGCTCTCCGAGTATTCCCGGTTTTGTTGTTTATAGCGGTTGAGAAAATGCCAACCCCCCCTGGCAGAGGATGTTAAATGCGGTGGATTATTAAGCTGGATGAGGGCCTTGCCCGGTTATCCAATCTCTGTGGCTGGATTGCCTGTGTGGCCATGCTGTTGATGGCCGTGAACGTTTTTTATGATGTTCTGGCACGTTACGCCTTCAACGACGTGTCTATTGGCATGCAGGAGATGGATTGGCACCTTTATTACATAGTTTTTATGCTGGTTATTCCCTACGCATTGCGATCCGATTGACACGTTCGTGTTG
>CAYUTG010000116.1:0-9119 GCA_964447555.1 uncultured Marinobacter sp. | reverse complement strand
ATTCTTGAAACACACGGCCTCACCAAGGATTTCAAGGGCTTCACAGCTGTTAAAAATATCAATCTGAGCGTACAGAAAGGGTCAATCCACGCCCTGATCGGCCCCAACGGCGCGGGCAAAACCACGTTTTTCAACTTGCTGACCAAGTTCCTGAAGCCAACCTCCGGCCATATTGTCTATAACGGCAAAGACATAACCAACGCCAGGCCGGCGGACATCGCCCAGCGCGGGCTTATCCGCTCATTTCAGATTTCTGCCGTGTTTCCCCATCTGTCCGCCAGAGAAAACGTGCGCATTGCCCTGCAACGTAAACTGAACGTGTCCTACCAGTTCTGGCGGCCACTGGGCATTCTCAATCAGCTTAACGAGCAGGCCCAGGCAACACTGGAACAGGTCGGCCTGGGCAAGTTTGCAGACACAGAAGGCGCTGCACTGGCCTATGGGCAGAAAAGAGCTCTGGAAATAGCCACTACCATTGCTCTGGAGCCCCGGCTCATGTTGCTGGATGAACCCACCCAGGGCATGAGTGCAGAAGACGTCAGCACCGTGACCGACCTGATCCGGCGTGTGGTTGAGGGCAGAACCATTGTTATGGTGGAGCACAATCTCGATGTGGTATCCACACTTGCCGACCGGATTACCGTACTGAACCGGGGTGAAATTCTTGCAGAAGGGAACTACAACGACATTTCCAGCAACCCCGAGGTGATGGAAGCCTATATGGGGACCACCGATGCCGCCTGACCAGAGCCCCGAATTATTGCGCATTGAGAACCTGCACGCCTGGTATGGCGAATCACACATACTCCATGGTCTGGACCTGGCACTGCGTGAAGGTGAGGTGATTACCCTGCTTGGCCGGAACGGTTCCGGACGCACCACCACCCTGAAAGCCATTCTCGGGCTGGTCAGCAAACGCACCGGGTCCATCAAAATTCATGGCACCGAAGTCATCAGCCTGCCAACACACCGGATCGCACACGCGGGCAAACTGGGGTATTGCCCGGAGGAACGGGGCATTTTTGCCTCTCTGAATGTCGATGAAAACCTTGAGTTGCCGCCGGTCATTGCCAAAGGCGGGCTGTCGGTGGATGAAATCTACACCATGTTCCCAAACCTGAAAGAGCGGCGGAAAAGCCAGGGCTCCAAGCTTTCCGGCGGTGAGCAGCAGATGCTGGCCATTGCCCGCATTTTGCGCACCGGCGCCACCCTGTTGTTACTGGACGAAATAACCGAAGGCCTGGCTCCGGTCATCCTGAAAGCCCTGAGCGAGGTTATTCGCAAGCTGAGAGAAAAGGGCTTCACAATTATTCTGGTGGAACAGAACTTCCACTTTGCCGCGCCCCTGGCCGACCGGCACTACGTGATTGAGCACGGCAAGGTGGTGCAACAAATTGATGCGGCCGATCTTGAGGCCAGAAAAGAGCAGTTGAACAGACACCTGAGTGTCTGAGCCAGTGGGCCTGGACCCCATAATGGATCCGACCCGGAACCTGAGAACAATAAAAGGAAACCCACTATGTTTAAGCATTGGAAACAAGGACTTGTAGGCGTTGTAGCCGCAACCACCTTCACGCTCCCCCTGGTAAGTACAGCCGCAGGCGTGTCTGACAACAAAGTAAAAATTGGTGTCCTCAGTGACATGTCCGGCGTTTACAAATCCCTGGAAGGGCCTGGGGCCGTTATCGCGGCCAAAATGGCCATTGAAGACTTTGGTGGATCGGTACTGGACAAGCCCATCGAAGTGATCTCCGCAGATCATCAGAACAAACCGGATATTGCCGCCAGCACCGCCCGTGAATGGATTGATTCCAAAGAAGTGGACATGATCACGGCTCTGGATAACTCCTCGGTTGGCCTGGCCGTACAGGGCCTTGCCAAAGAAAAGAAAACCATCACCATAAATACCGGGGCAGGCTCCACCGCACTGACGGAAGAGCAGTGTTCGCCTTACGGCATTCACTATGTTTACGACACCCACGCCCTGCCCGTAGGCACCGCTACGGCCATCGTTAAAAACGGCGGCAAGAAGTGGTTCTTTATCACCGCCGACTACGCGTTCGGGCACTCTCTGCGCGATAACACCGGGGCCATTGTGAAAAGCATGGGCGGCGAGGTTGTCGGCAATGTGAACGCGCCACTCTCTACCAATGATTTTTCATCCTACCTGCTGCAGGCCCAGTCCTCAGGCGCTGATGTCATTGGCCTGGCCAATGCCGGCCAGGACACGGTGAACGCCATCAAGCAGGCGAACCAGTTCCGCATTGTGCAGAGTGGTCAGAAACTGGCGGGTATGCTGGTGTTTATTACCGATGTGCACAGCATGGGCCTGGACATTGCCCAGGGCCTGCAATTTACCACCGCCTTTGTGTGGAACCAGGACGAGGAGGCCAAAGCCTGGTCTGAACGGTTCAACAAGCGCCAGGGAGCTATGCCATCCATGGTTCAGGCGGGTGTCTATTCAGCCGTGACCAACTACCTGAAGGCCGTCCAGGCAGCCGGAACCGACGAGACCGAGGCGGTTCGCGCCAAGCTGGGGGAAATGACCCTCAACGACATGTTTGTAAAAGGCGGCAAAATTGCACCCAACGGCTCCATGCTGCACGACATGTATCTGGTGGAAGTGAAAAAGCCGTCTGAATCGAAAAGTGAATGGGATCTGCTGAGAGTTATCTCAAAGATTCCTGCCGATCAGGCTTACATCTCAATGGCGGACACCAAGTGCTCGCTGGTTAATTAACACGCGGTTTAACCAAGGTCTGACGGGAGATAGCCAACATGTCGATGCAGGTCATTCTGGCCCAGGCGCTGCTCGGGCTTAATGTCGGTGTGTTTTACGCCATGTTGAGCCTCGGGCTTGCGGTCATATTCGGGTTGTTGAATATTATCAATTTCGCCCACGGTGCCCTGTATATGCTGGGTGCCTTCATTGCCCTGATTGGCTACTCCTATCTTGAAGCCTGGTTTGGCATCAGTGTGCAGATAGGCTTCTGGGCCTCTCTGGTTCTGGTGCCTCTGCTGGTCGGTTTGCTGGGCGTTCTTATTGAACGCCTTCTGCTGCGGCATCTGTACGAGCTGGACCATATCTACGGGCTGCTGCTTACCTTTGGCATCACGCTGATTCTGCAGGGCCTGTTTTCGAACTACTTCAATGTTTCCGGCACGCCCTATCCGGGGCAGCCGGAGAGTCTCAGCGGGGTGGTTAATCTTGGCTTTATGTACTTCCCGACCTACCGGCTGTTTGCCATCGTGGTGTCACTGGCGGTGTGTTTCGCTACCTGGTTCTTCATCGAGCATACCAGGCTTGGGTCGCGGCTTCGGGCCGGTGTTGAAAACCCCGATCTGACCCAGGCGTTTGGCCTGAATGTGCCACTGATGATTACCCTTACCTTTGCCTTCGGTGCCGGCCTTGCGGGCCTTGCCGGGGTGCTGGCTGCCCCTATTTACTCGGTCAGCCCCCTGATGGGCGCTGATTTGATTATCGTCGTATTCGCCGTGGTGGTGATCGGCGGCATGGGCTCTATCATGGGTGCCATTCTCTCTGGCCTGGCACTGGGGCTTATTGAGGGGCTTACCAAGGTGTTTTATCCACCCGCCGCCAGTACCGTCATATTCTTTCTGATGGTGGTGGTTCTGCTGTTCCGTCCGGCGGGACTGTTCGGTAAGGAGAAGTGAGCCACTCATGACCAACCGTATCCTGTTTATTCTGATGCTTGTTCTTGGCCTGACGGCACCCTTCTACGCTTACCCGGTGTTTGTCATGGACTTACTGTGCTTTGCGCTGTTTGCCTGTGCTTTCAATTTGCTGCTGGGTTATGCCGGGCTTTTATCGTTTGGCCATGCGGCCTTCTTCGGCGGGGCTGCCTACATTACCGGGTTTGTCACCAAGGAATGGGGCTTTCCGCCACTGCTGGGGATCCTGACGGGCACCGGGTTCACTCTGGTTCTCGGCACCCTATTTGGTTTCCTGGCCATTCGCCGGCAAGGCATCTATTTCGCCATGGTCACCCTGGCCCTGGCGCAGATTATCTACTTTCTGGCACTGCAACTGCCCTTCACGGGGGGTGAGAACGGGCTGCAAGGCATTCCCAGAGGTGAACTGTTCGGGTTTATTGATCTGAGCCAGCCGCTCATCATGTACTATTTTGTGTTCGCCATCTTTCTGATCGGCTTCGGTATTATCCACCGCACTATCCATTCACCATTCGGCGAGGTGCTTCAGGCCATTCGGGAGAATGAACCCCGCGCCCTGTCACTGGGGTACGACGTAGATCGCTTCAAACTTCTGGCGTTCGTTATCTCGGCCACCCTGGCCGGGCTGGCCGGCGCTACAAAAGCCATCATTTTCCAGTTTGCCTCACTCACCAGCGCCCACTGGCAAACCTCTGGCGAAGTGATTCTGATGACCCTTGTCGGCGGGCTGGGCACGGTGTTTGGCCCGGTTATCGGTGCGATCACCGTAGGCGCACTCAGCCACGAACTGTCCGCTTTTGGTTCCTGGGTTCAGGTGATTCTGGGTACGGTGTTTGTGGTTTGTGTCATGGTGTTCCGGCGCGGCATTGTGGGTGAATTCCTGCGGCTGATCGGCCGTAAGCAGGGTTAAAAACTGAGGATTGAGCACTATGCGTGTTATCTCTGCACAGGAGATTGCCGGCGCACTGGCGTGGCCGGCGCTGATTGAGCGTATTGCCGCCACGTTCCGGCAGGGTGTGGAAGCGCCACCACGACATCATCACGCCATGCATCGCCCCGACGGCGAAGCCACCATGCTGATCATGCCCGCCTGGGAAACCGCAGGGTATATTGGCATGAAAATGGTCAACGTGTTCCCGCAGAATGCCAGCGCCGGCCTGCCTGCCATCTCGGGCCTGTATATTCTGTGCGAAGGCCTGCACGGCACACCGCTGGCCTGCCTTGATGGCAGCGCACTGACCAGTTGGCGCACCGCGGCGGCTTCAGCCCTGGCAGCCCGTGAACTGGCACGGCAGGATGCCTCATCACTGCTGGTTGTGGGCACCGGCAAGCTGGCCCCCAGGCTGATCGAAGCACATGCCGCCGTGCGCCCTGTTCGTAAGGTACGGATCTGGGGGCGCAATGCCGATAAATCCGCCGCGCTGGCCAGGCGTTTCCGGGACCGCTTTGACTGCGAAGCGGTCACCGATCTGGAAAGTGCTGTTCAGGCGGCTGACATTATCAGCTGCGCCACCCTGTCAACGGAGCCTCTGATTCGCGGTGAGTGGCTGCAGCCTGGCAGCCATCTGGATCTGGTCGGCGCGTTCCGGTCCACCATGCGGGAAACCGACGGCCAATGCCTGACCCGCAGTGAGGTGTTTGTGGACACCTACGCCGGTGCCATGGGCGAAGCCGGAGACATTCTGCACGCCATTAACGAAGGCGCGTTCCGTCAAACCGACATACGGGCAGAGTTAGCGGAGCTGCTTCAGGGCGCCAGGGCTGGCCGCACGAATAACGACGCGATCACCCTGTTTAAATCCGTAGGCGCGTCGCTGGAGGACCTTGCCGCCGCCATTGAGGTATGGGAAGCCCTGAAAGAAGCGTGAGCAGGGCACTACCGCCATAATCAGCCTCGATAAACCGGCCACTGGTCAACAATCTGCCCGTTACGCAGCGCCAGTACCGCGCCGAACTGCAGCAACACAGACTCACTCTGCCGGGGCCGCAGAAACACCTGATCCCCCACGCTGAGCCCGGTGCCGGGCGAGCTGGTCACGAGCTCCTGATTCGAGCTTCGGCCATAAAGGCCATTGTTCTGCAGGCCCTGTGGCGAAATGAAGTCTGCCAGCCAGTTGCCACCATAGATGAAGTAGCTGGCACGCTGGTTAACGTCCCACCACTCTCGGCTTCGTTTATGGAGGGGGTCGGTGGCTCGTCGGTTTCATTGAGCGCAACCGCCAGCACATAATCCGAGTGGGTAATCACCAGCATTTCCCAGTGCTGATTCTCGGTGATGTGTTTGTCGATATCCGCCAGTAAATCCTCGGTTCTGGCGACCCACATGGTTTCCCGCCGGCGGTGACCAGCTGCAGCCCGGTTATATAACTGGAGTAGGAGCCATAATGCTTACCCGTACCATGGGTTGCCGTGGCAACCGCACCGCCAAGTGTCTGGTGGTCAATATCAGCCATGTTGATAAAGCCCTGGCCAACCTCCTTCAGCGCCATTCCCATAAGGGCCATGGACTTACCGGCACCAAACTCTGCCTGGTGTGTTTGTGAATCATGGCTGAGAAAACCGTTGAAATACCCCAGTGACAGCAAGGTGTCGTCGGTGGGCACCAGTGGGCTGAACGAATGCCCCGCCCCCACCGGGCGGATAGTACCGGTGCTGCGGGTAAGCACAGCCACCAGTTCGTCCAGATTTTTTGGTGTCACTCGCCGCGCCGGCAGGCAGCTTTGCGCACCCGACCAGTTGCGCCACGGCACCATACGCTCCGGATGTAACGCCTGTGCGAAAGCTGCATGGCTACCAAACGCGCCTGCGGCTCCCAACGCACCGATGTACCGCAGAAACTGGCGACGACTTAACGACATAGTGACTCCCTGTCCACTGACTGGCCCCATAACCAGGATGAATGTTGAATAGTCAGAACCGATTTAAGCCGGTCGCCTTCATCAACAACATACCTCTTAAGAATTATTTGCTCATAAACGTGCAGAAAACACTTTTCCGCACAGGATTTAAGTTATAAAATTTTAATTAATTATTCTTTTAAAGAATATATGAATAGATCGGTGAGCTATATGGACCTGATATTTAACGACGTCACAAAGTCGTTTGGCGATCTGAACGTCATTAAACACTTCAGCACCACCATCAAAACCGGCGACATTGTTGCGCTTGTCGGGCCATCTGGCTGTGGCAAGTCGACATTGCTTCATATGATAGCGGGCCTTCAGAAGCCGTCCACAGGAACCCTGACGGCCAATGGGCAGCGCCTTGAAAAGCCGTCGCCGGAGCGCACTCTGGTCTTTCAGGAACACGCCCTTTATCCCTGGCTGACTCTGGCGGGCAATGTGGCTCTGGCACTGGAATTCCAGAATACGCCCAAACAGGCGGCGCTGGCCGAGGCGCAGGCCTGGCTGGCCAAGGTACAGCTGTCTGGTTTTGAACATTATTACCCTCATCAGGTATCCGGTGGCATGCGACAGCGATGTGCGCTGGCACGGGCCTTTATCGCCCGGCCGGAAGTGTTGTTGCTGGACGAACCATTCGGTGCACTCGATGCGCTGACACGAATGACCCTGCAAAGCGTTCTGAAAAGCCTGATCGCTGAAGAGCGCCCGACCGTGGTGCTTGTTACCCACGATGTCGACGAAGCCCTGTATCTGGCTGACCGGGTGCTGGTATTCAGTAACCGGCCGGCCACCGTGCTAAGCGAAATTGAGCTTGGCCATCTGCCTAAAACCCACGACTTGTCAGCTTTTGCCGATATCCGGCGTGATGTGCTGAACAAGCTGGGTATCGACACCGACACAACGCCGGCCAGTGCCGGCACATTAGGAGAAACCGTATGATTCGCTGGTTAATAACCGCAACTCTGGCTCTGGTACTGGCCAGCCCTGCGTACGCAAACGAAGAGCTTCGCGTTGGCTATGTTCGGGTTATGGACGATGCCCAGGCCATGCTGGCGTACGAAGCAGGCCTCTACGAGAAATACGGCCTGGACACAAAACTGATTGAATTCAGCTCCGGTACGGATCTGATCAAAGGTATTGTCGGCGGCCAGCTTGATATAGGCGTGCTGGGATTCTCCAACGCGTTTACCTGGGTGTCGCGCGGTGCAGACCTGAAAATCGTTGGCGGAGCGCAGCGTGGCTATCACTCACTGGTCGTGCGCAACGACTCTGGCATCAACAAGGTTGAAGATCTCAAAGGCCGCAACCTGGCCTCTCAAAAGCAGGGCAGCACCGCTGATATCGTACTCAAGGGCGTGATGCTGGCGAATGCCGGCCTGCAGCCAGACGATCTGAACATTATGGGCGTAGCACCGGCTGTCGCCGTTCAGTCTCTGGTCGGTGGCCGGGTAGATGCCGCTTTCCTGTTTGAGCCATACGACCGCATTGCCCAGCTGGTTGCACCGGTTAAGCAAATCTATGAGATTGGCGAGGTATGGCCTTTCCCATGCATGGTGGTTATTACCTCCGCAGACACCCTGAAAAACCGTAAAAAAGTGATCTGGGCCGCCCTCGACGCACAGCGCGATGCCATTGATATGCTGGAAAACGAGCCAGAAAAGGCTTCGCCTTACATTACCGATTATTTCATCAAGGAAGACGTTGTTAAGTCTCTGAACCAGGGCGACATTCCGTCAGAAGACGTGATTGCTCAGGCGATTCAGACCAACGTGTTCAGCTCCAAGCTAACCGATGCCGATATCGGCCGCATGAAAGAACTGGCTGGTATTATGCAGACACAGGGCATTCTTCCCGATGACAAAGCCTTCAACGTGGATGCTCTGCTGGACCTGTCCTGGCAAGAGGCTCGTGAGCTTTAAACATGAGCACTGATCAGGCAACTGGCACGGCCAGTAAGCGGGCCTATGTTGTAGCCATCGCCTTTATTCTGTTTTTCTGGCAGGTAGCGGCGTGGTTTCTGCCCGATTTTCTGATGCCGGACGTTCATACCTCCCTCCTGCGCTTGTGGGAGGAGCTGAACAGTGCCGAATTCTATGAAGGCCTTGCCAACAGCATGACACGGCTCGGCGCTGGCTATGGTGCCGCGCTGTTTTTCGGAATCATTCTGGGGCTTGTTGGTGGCACGCTGAATGCTGTGCGCAGCCCGCTGAAGGCCGCCATTATTATTCTGCAGTCTATTCCGTCGATTGCCTGGGTTCCGCTGTTTCTGATTCTGATGGGCTTCGGTAATCTGCCCATCATTGTTGTGGTCGCCATTGGGGCCTTTTTCCCCACAGCCCTGAGCGTGATGAACGCAACCGAAAGTGTTGAGCGGGTACACATTTCAGCGGCAAAGGTTATGGGCGCATCCAGAGTCCAGATGCTGAAACGCGTGTACTTCCCGGCGGTGACGCCTGAACTGATTACCGGTGCCCAACTGGCCTTTGGTAATGCCTGGCGCGCACTGATTTCAGCTGAAATGAT
>CAYUTG010000115.1:0-9172 GCA_964447555.1 uncultured Marinobacter sp. | reverse complement strand
GTCCAGCCCCAGAGCCTTCAGGGAATCCAGATACAGTTCCTGAATATTGTCCGGTGATGGCTTCAGCACTACCTGAAACTGATAATAATGCTGCAGGCGGTTCGGGTTTTCGCCATAGCGCCCGTCAGTAGGCCGGCGGCTTGGCTGTACATAGGCAGCGTTCCAGGTTTCCGGCCCGATAGCCCTCAGGAAAGTGGCCGGGTGAAAGGTGCCGGCACCCACTTCCATATCCAGGGGCTGCAATATCACGCAGCCATGCTGTGCCCAGAAATTCTGCAGAGCAAGAATCAGACCCTGAAAGGTTCTGATGTCGGGAGTTGTATTGTTTGTTGCCTTGTCTGTCACGACGTCTGCCTGTTGATCTGTCTGTGTGTGGTGCGCCGACAATCCTTCGGAGCACGGTGAAAAAAGGCGCATTATACGCTTGCCAAAGCGGTATTTCTAAGTGGCCTTTACGGTATTGATTTTGAACTAGAAGAACGTAAGCCCCACGGCGAACAGTTTTTCAATTTCCCGCACCCGGGTTTTGTCGACCAGGAACAGAATAACGTGGTCATCTGGCTGAACCCGCAGGTGATCGTGGGCGATAAGCACTTCGTTGTGGCGCACGATGGCACCAATGGTTGCCCCCGGCGGCAGCGCAATTTCATCAAGGCGCTTGCCGACCACTTTGGATGACTTGTGATCACCATGGGCAATGGCCTCAATGGCTTCTGCTGCGCCTCTGCGCAGTGAGTGAACATTCACTACATCGCCACGGCGCACGTGCGTGAGCAGGCTGCCGATGGTGGTTTGCTGGGGTGAGATCGCAACGTCTATATCGCCACCCTGGATCAGATCAACGTAGTCCGGGTTGTTGATCAGTGTGAAGACTTTGCGGGCCCCCAGGCGCTTGGCAAGCAGCGACGCCATGATGTTGGCTTCGTCATCGTTGGTCACCGCGCAGAATACATCGGTATTCTCGATGCTTTCTTCCAGCAGGATGTCTTTGTTGGCTGCATTGCCTTCAAGCACTACGGTTTTATGCAGGTTTTCGGAAAGCATCACACAGCGGTCGTGGTTTCGTTCCAGCAGCTTTACCTGATAACGGCCTTCCAGCGTGTGTGCCAGGCGCTGGCCGATGTTACCGCCACCACAGATGAAAATGCGTTTGTAGCTTTTCACCTGTGGTTGCAGTTCGCTCATCACCGAACGAATGTGATCTGTGCCGGCAATGAAGAACACTTCATCGCCATCTTCAATCACCGTATCACCCTGGGGGATGATGGCCCGGTCTTTCCGGAATATGGCCGCCACCCGGGTGTCAATACGGGGCATATGCGTGCGCAGGTAGGATAGTTCCCGGCCAACCAGGGGACCGCCCTGTGTTGCGCGAATGGCGACCAACCGGGCCAGGCCCTTGGAGAATTCCAGTACCTGAAGTGCCCCCGGGTATTCAATCAGCCGGGTAATGTGGCGGGTTACCAGATACTCGGGGCTGATCATAACGTCGATGGGGAAGCCGCTCTCACCAAAAAGCTCATTGCGGGCAAGATACGCACCGGCGCGTACACGGCTGATTTTCGTGGGTGTTTTGAACAGCAGGCTCGCGACCTGGCAGGCCACCATGTTGGTTTCGTCGCTGTTGGTAACCGCAATCAGCATGTCCGCATCTTCGGCCCCGGCCCGGCGCAGTACGGTGGGATATGAAGCCTTTCCCTGTACCGTCCGGATATCCAGCCGGTCCTGCAGCTCCCGAAGCCTGGCTCCGTCACTGTCGATCACCGTGATGTCGTTCGCTTCGTTAGCCAGGTTTTCGGCGAGTGTGCCACCTACCTGGCCGGCACCGAGGATCAGAATTTTCATGATTCGGGTTTCTCCAGTACGGCGTAGAAAAAGCCGTCATGGCTGGTTGGATCGGGGAGCAGTTGCCGCCCCGCGCCCATATCTCTCCCCCATGGAACCTCTGGCTCAACGAGGATTGCAGTGGCCTGCTGTTTGCAGAACCGCTGGATTATACGATGGTTTTCCTGGGGGAACACGGAGCAGGTTGCGTACACCAGCCGTCCACCGGGTTTGAGGATAGACCATAGCGCATCAAGAAGGCCAAGCTGAATACCGGCCAGAGGCACAATGTCGGATTCCCGGCGCAGCAGCTTAATATCCGGATGGCGACGGATCACACCGCTGGCGCTGCAGGGTACATCCAGCAGAATCCGGTCAAAGGCCTGGCCATCCCACCACTGCTCTGTGTTGGCCGCATCGGCGTGTACCAGTGTTGCCGGCAAATCAAGCCGGTCGAGATTTTCCTGAACTCTGGGCAGTCGGCTGGCCGAGTCATCAATGGCCACAACCTCGTCCAGATCTTCGCAGCTTTCAAGAATGGCGCAGGTTTTTCCCCCCGGTGCTGCGCAGGCATCAAGCACTCGCTGGCCGGGGGCAAGGTCAAGCAGGGTGGTGCACAACTGGGCCGCTTCGTCCTGAACACTGACAGCACCCTCTGCAAACCAGGGGAGCCGGTCAACAGGCACCGGATGAGCCAACTGAATGCCGAAAGGCGCAAGCCGGGTGGCGGCTGCATCAATACCGGCCTCACTCAACAGGCCCAGATACTGATTCCGGGTGAAACGACGTGCGTTTACCCGAAGGGTCATGGGCGCCTGCGCATTATTGCTGTCCAGAATGGCTGGCCACTCATCCGGCCAGTTATGGCGAAGCTTTTCGACCATCCACGCCGGGTGGCTGTACCGGGCTGAGTCACTGGCCGGTTCTGGTGACCCTTCACGTTCGGCGGCGCGTAAAACGCCGTTTACCAGCCCGGTGAGGTGGGGTTTGTCGAGCGCGCGGCAGGCTTCGACCGATTCGTTCAGGATGGCGTAAGCGGCGTGCTGGCTGAAGCGCAACTGGAACAGGCCGGCCAGCATCAGGTGATGAACCACCCGGTCGGGCTTGCGCAGAGGCTTTTTCAGCCGGCCCTGCAGTTCACTGTCCAGCTGGTGAAACCAGCGGCAGGTGCCATAGCACAGGGCCTGCAACGCGGAACGTTCGTCCGGCGCAAGGCGCCCCAGTGCCGGTGGCAGGCATTGCGACAGTGACTGGCCACTCTCTACCGCCAGCAAAACGTCTGCCACCACAGCCCGCAACGGCTGGTTATGTGCATTCATGTCAGCGAAGCTCCTGGCCGGGCAACAGCAGGTCTTTACCGCCGTTGATCAGGTCGTTCACGCTCTGAGCCCTGGAGCCGGACAATTGTAGCCGGGTAATGCGAAGCGTGCCCTTCCCGCAGGCAATATCGATACCTGCCCGTTCCCGACGGATGACGGTACCGGGTTGCTGGCCACTTTCTTCGGCTAGTGCGCTGGCCTGGTGAATCCGGATGCGCTGCTTGTCCAGATCGCCGTAAGTTCCGGGCCAGGGGTTAAAGGCACGGACCAGACGTGCGATAGCGGTAGCATCGTCAGCCCAGTGAATGTGGCCTTCTTCTTTGGACAGCTTGTGGGCGTAACAGGCAAGGTCGTTGTTCTGGGCTTCCGGTGACAGTTCGCCTGCTTCCAGCAGTGCCAGCGCCTCGATAATGGCCTGGCCTCCGATGTCTGCCAGCCGGTCATGTAGCTGGCCGCCGGTCTCGTCGGGTTCGATAGGCGTGGGTGCTTTTAGCAGCATGGCCCCGGTATCCAGCCCTTCGTCCATCTGCATGATGGTAATGCCGGTTTCCGTATCGCCGGCTGCGATGGCGCGCTGAATAGGCGCAGCACCCCGCCAGCGTGGCAAAAGCGACGCATGAATATTGAAGCAGCCCTTGGCGGGAATGGCCAGAACCTCTTTCGGCAGAATCAGACCATAGGCTGCCACAATCATGATGTCGGCCTGCAGGCTGGCGAGTTCCTGTTGTGCCTCCTGGGTTTTCAGGCTCTCTGGCTGGTACACCGGAATGCCGGCCTCCAGTGCGACCTGTTTTACCGGGCTGGGGGTCAGCTTGCGACCGCGGCCGGCCGGCCTGTCGGGCTGGGAGTAAACGCCAACGAGCGTGTGATGGGTAGCCAATAACGCCTTCAGGGCAGTCGCTGCAAAATCCGGAGTGCCGGCAAAAATGAGTCGCACGGTTCTGACATCTCTGTTTCGTTGAATACAAAAAAACCGGGTTATACCCCGGCTACTGTACCTGGCTGCGCTGACAGTCTGCCCGTTTCAGCGGTCGGTTGTTCGCAAATCCTGCGCTCAGGCGCTCTTTTTTTGCTGCTTCTCCAGCTTCTTGCGAATCCGGTTGCGCTTGAGGGTGCTGAGATAATCAACAAACAGTTTGCCGTTCAGGTGGTCCATTTCGTGCTGAATACACACTGCAAGCAAACCTTCGGCTTCTATTTCAAACGGGGTGCCATCACGATCAAGTGCGCGAATCAGGCAATGTTCAACGCGGCTGATATCTTCATAGAAACCAGGTACAGAGAGGCAGCCTTCCTGCATGTTTTCAAGTTCGCCGTCCAGTACCTCCACTTCCGGGTTGATGAATACCCGTGGCTCAGTCTTGTCCTCAGACAGGTCCATAACGATAACCTGTTTATGCACGTTCACCTGAGTGGCGGCCAGGCCAATGCCGGGCGCATCGTACATGGTCTCGAACATATCGTCGATCAGCTTCCGGATGTCGTCTGTTACCTCATCGACCGGTTTGGCGAGAGTGCGCAGGCGCGGGTCCGGGTATTCAAGAATGTCTAATATCATGTGGTTCGTACTTTTTACCTTAATGGCCGGTTTCGCAAGAAAGTGATGCCGGCTTGTGTAACGGTTTGCTACCTTTTTGCAACCAAGTGCAAGCGATCACCAAAATGCGACGGCGTACTGTGAAAAAATTCGCCCTTTACCTATGATAATCGGGGCGAAAGAGTGATATTCAACCGTTTGCCGGTGTTACTGGTACCGCTGGCCTATTATCTAACAATTCGGCGATTGAGTACAAACTGATCAGATGTTAGTTAAATTCTTTCGTTATCGGGGTAGAATCTACTGGAAGAACAAAAGATAACATCACAAATTCCGGGACTTCTTCTATAGTAACCGTAATAACAACGTAATAAGCTGCAGGCACCAGGCTGCATTTAACCGAATTCAAAGACCCAAGGCACGCGATCAAGGACTTACACAATGAGGAAACTGCTGTACGCTCTGGCAGCCATTACGCTGCTGTTTACCTCCTGGGCTCAGGCTGCACCGGAGCTGAGGCCCGATCATCCCGAGCGCTACACTGTTGTTAAGGGTGATACCCTCTGGGATATTTCAGGCCGCTTTCTGAACAATCCGTGGTACTGGCCGGAAATCTGGCATGTGAACCCTCAGGTAGCCAACCCGCACCTGATCTACCCTGGCGATCGTCTTGCCCTTGTTTATATTGACGGCAAGCCCCGTATTACCAAGGTAGCGTCCAGTGATGTTGTGAAGCTGTCACCCAAGGTGCGCTCAGAATCACTCGATACACCCATACCTGCTATTCCGCTGGATGCCATCAGCAGCTTTCTGACGGATACCCGCATTGTCGAGCCCGAGGTGCTTAGCGGTGCACCCTATGTACTGGAAGGCGAAGATGGCCGGATTATCACCGGTGCCGGTGACCGGGTTTATGCCCGTGGTGAAAAACCTGCAGACAAAGTGGGCATTTTCCGCCGTACTCAGGAATTTGTTGATCCTGAAACGGGTGAGTTTCTGGGGCTGGAAGCCCGCAGTATCGGGTCTGGGGATGTTACGGCAGTAGACGGCGATGTACTGACTCTGCGGCTGACCAAATCCAATCAGGAAATTCGTATAGGCGACCGCCTGCTGACCAACGTAAACCGCCCCATCTCAACCAGCTTTGTACCAAGCGCACCGGATGAGGACATTCAGGGCCAGATGATTGCTGTTGATGCTGGTGTTACCCAGATTGGCCAGTTCGATGTGGTGGTGGTGAATCGCGGTACCCGTGATGGCGTGGCACCGGGCAATGTACTGGCGGTACTGAAAAGCGGTAATCAGGTGCGCGACCCTGTTACCGGAGAAACCATCGAGCTGCCTTCTGAGCGTGCTGGCCTGATGATGATCTTCCAGGCTTACGATAAGCTGAGCTATGGCTTGATATTGCAGGCCACTCGCGCCTTGTCGGTGGGCGATAAGGTAACTAACCCTTGATGCGGTAGCATTTCGGGTTAAGATAATGGCCGGGCCAGGATGGCCCGGCTTTTTTCATTTTCAGGGATGACATTGTGACCGCTCCTGCCAGTTCTGATGCACCTGCCCAATCCGGGCCCGTACCGTTTTTCTCCTCTTCTGTAGCACCCTGGTTATTGCTTACCGGTTTGCCGAAATTTGGCAGTCGCCTGCAGCACGCCGTGCTGTCGGCAACTCCGATGCTTACCGACGTGCTCACCATGAACGCTGCCACCCTCAAGGCGCTCGGCTTCACCTCTGCCGCTGCAGCCAGCATTCAGGCCTGGCAGCGCCACGACGCTCAGGACCCGGTTGTGGCCAGAGCCATGGATATTCTGCACCGTTGCGAACACCTTGGTATTGGTATATTGACGCCTGCGAGTGCCTGTTATCCCGACGCACTGAAGCACATTCACGATGCGCCGCTGGTGCTGTATACCCTGGGTAACCCTGCATTACTGGAGAGGGACCAGATTGGCGTTATCGGCAGCCGGAATGCCACCCGGGCCGGGCTGGACCATGCCCGCCGGTTCTCGGCAGAACTCAGTGCCCGAAACCTTGTTATCACCAGTGGACTTGCGTTGGGTATAGACGGCGCAGCTCATTCCGGTGCGCTGGATGCCGGCTTCCCGACCATTGCGGTTATTGGCTCCGGGCTTGACCGGATTTACCCTGCTCAGCACAGCGGATTGGGTGAGCGCATTACCGGGCAGGGTGTGCTGGTGTCTGAATACCCGCCTGGCACACCGGCCAGAGCGGGCCATTTTCCGCGCCGGAATCGTATTATAAGTGGCTTGAGCAGAGGCGTTCTGGTGGTTGAAGCGGGTATGAAAAGTGGCTCGCTGATTACTGCCCGGCTGGCGCTTGAGCAGGGCCGTGAGGTATTCGCTATTCCCGGTTCTGTGCACAGCCCGGTTGCCAGAGGGTGCCATCATCTGATCCGACAGGGCGCACAGTTGGTGGAGACTGCCGATCATATACTTGAAGAGCTGGGCACCTGGTGGTCTTTGCACGCGGCTTCGGCTGATAAAGGTCCATCCGGTAGTGACGGGGCTGATAAACCCGCTGAGACATCACCTGAGCTGCCGGATATGGATAGCCGGGAAATCGCGGTATTTGAGGCTTTAGGGTATGATCCCCAGTCAACAGACGCACTGAGCTCTGTGACCGGCCTGCCGGCGGACCAACTCATGCAGTCACTGCTGCTTCTGGAGCTGCAGGGGCTGGTAAGCTCCGCACCGGGAGGTTTTCAGCGTATCACCTGAGCCAGTGTAACTATCCATTCCCAAGATGTCTGGCGATAGCAACATGGCCGTTTCTGAACCTCTTACCCACGAGCAACGGTTACGTGCTCGTGACATGGTGCGCACAGGTGGCGTGCTCGCCTACCCTACGGAAGCCGTCTGGGGCCTGGGGTGCGACCCCTGGAACCAGTCTGCTGTGGAAAAAATTCTGGCACTGAAAGCCCGGCCGGTGGAAAAAGGCATGATTCTGGTGGCATCGTCCGTGCAGCAGGTGCGTTTTCTGCTTGATCTGCTGCCGGAAGAGCTGCAGCGGGCAGCGGAGAGCTTCTGGCCTGGCCCGGTGACCTGCCTGTTGCCCGACATCAACCAGCAGATTCCGGCATGGGTGCGGGGCGCTCATACCACAATTGCGGTGCGGGTCAGTGATCATCCGGTTGTCCGCGCCCTGTGCGATGCGGCGGGTATGCCCCTGATATCGACATCCTGTAATCCCGCCGGCGAAACGCCAGCCCGTGACGTAGCGCAGGTTCGTGGCTATTTTGAGGGCCATCTTGACTGGATTGTGCCCGGGGAGCTCGGTGGTAATCCCAACCCCAGCCGCATTATTGATATTGTGACCGGAGAGCAGTTTCGCTAGGAGACGTTATGCCACACCAACCTGATAGTAATGCCGTAAAAGACTACCTGCTAAGCCTGCAGGAGACGATCTGTGCACACCTTGAGGCGGTGGACGGTGAGGCAGAATTTATTCGTGACAGCTGGGACCGCCCGCAAGGCGGCGGTGGTACCACACGGGTGATCACCGATGGCCGGGTTTTTGAAAAAGGCGGCGTAAACTTTTCTCAGGTCACGGGCGACAGCATGCCGGCCTCGGCGACAGCCCATCGACCCCACCTGGCGGGTGCCCCTTGGCAGGCGATGGGGGTGTCTCTGGTGATTCACCCCACCAACCCTCATGTTCCCACGTCCCACGCCAATGTGCGGTTTTTCATTGCCACCCCTGAAGATGCAGAACCGGTGTACTGGTTCGGGGGTGGTTATGATCTGACGCCTTATTATGGCGTTGAAGACGACTGCGTGCACTGGCACGAAACGGCCAAGGCCGCCTGTGATCCGTTCGGCGCCGATATTTACCCCCGTTTCAAGCACTGGTGCGACGATTACTTTTATCTACCACACAGGGACGAGCCCCGGGGTGTGGGCGGCCTGTTTTTTGATGATCATAATACCGGCGATTTCGATCGGGATTTCGCCTTTATGCGCTCTGTTGGTGATAGCTATATTGATGCTTATGAACCCATTGTCCGCCGTCGTATGAATCAGAGTTACAGTGATCAGCAACGGGAATTCCAGTTGTACCGGCGTGGGCGTTATGTGGAATTTAATCTGGTGTACGACCGCGGCACCCTGTTCGGGCTTCAGTCCGGTGGGCGCACGGAATCTATTCTGATGTCGTTGCCGCCGCTGGCCCGCTGGGACTACAACCGGGTGGCCGAGCCTGGCTCGGAAGAGGCAAGGCTGACCGAGTACTTTCTGACTAACCGGGACTGGCTGGGAATTGAAAATGCATAATGATCTGTACGCCGTGATCGGGCACCCGATCAGTCACAGCAAGTCGCCCCGGATTCACAGCCTGTTCGCCAGCCAGACGGGTGAGCCGGTGGAGTACACTGCTATTCAGGCACCGCTGGATGGCTTTGGGGAGGCTGTGCAGCAATTTTTTGAGCGCGGGGGCAAGGGTCTTAACGTAACCGTGCCCTTTAAAGAGCAGG
>CAYUTG010000114.1:0-9248 GCA_964447555.1 uncultured Marinobacter sp. | reverse complement strand
AGGTCAGTTGCACCCAGACCCAGAGCTGTACGCGCCTTGGCTGTCAGGCCACGGCCAATGATCAGCGGGATGCGCCCGCCAGCCTGCACTTCGTCAAGAATAACGTCAGACTTGAATCCGAACTCGGAGATGGTTTCTCCGGCCTCATTCAGAACCTTGCCTTCGTATGGGCGGATTTCGATAACATCCCCCATGTTCATTTTGTCAACCGGTGCTTCGAATACCAGTGCGCCGGCATCTTCCATGGTGTTGAAGAAGATCGGAGCGACCTTGTTGCCGATGCACACACCACCAGCACGCTTGTTCGGTACACCCGGGATATCTTCACCAAAGAACCAGAGAACCGAGTTGGTTGCTGATTTACGGGAAGAGCCGGTACCTACCACGTCACCAACGAACGCCACGGGCAAGCCCCTGGATTTGATGTCGTCGATCTGCTTCATCGGGCCGGTAACGCCGGGCTCGTCCGGGCTCAGGCCATCGCGCTCCATTTTAAATGCAGCGCGGGCGTGCAGTGGGATGTCCGGGCGGGACCAGGCGTCCGGTGCCGGAGACAGGTCGTCGGTGTTGATCTCGCCGGTAACCTTGAACACCACCATTTTGGTGCTTTCAGGTACCTTTTTCTTGTTGGTAAACCACTCGCCATTGGCCCAGGACTCAATAACGGATTTGGCCACGGCATTGCCCGCGTCCATTTTGTCTTTCACGTCGTTAAAGGCGTCAAATACCAGAAGCGTGTGCTTGAGCTCTTCGCCTGCCAGTTCCGCGAGTTCAGGGTGGTCAAGTAGCTCGATCAGGGTGGCGATGTTGTAGCCGCCCTGCATCATGCCCAGCAACTTAACGGCCTTTTTGTTGTCGATCAGCGGTGAGCTCGCTTCGCCTTTAACAATTGCGGTCAGGAAGGCGGCTTTTACATAAGCGGCTTCATCAACACCTGGTGGAATGCGGTTTTCCAGCAGGTAAACAAGATTTTCTTCTTCGCCTGCGGGCGGGTTCTTCAGCAACTCAACCAGACCAGCTGTCTGCTCTGCAGTTAACGCCTGGGGTGGAATACCCAGAGCTTCACGTTCTGCAACGTGTTCACGGTAGGCTTCTAACACGATATCGGACCCTCATCAGTTGGAATGTTCCGCCCCTCGGGTTTATGATCGGCGGAAGTTTTATGGCGGAAAGGCCTTAAGTTGGCGCTGCATTCTATAGGAAAAGCGGTATAAAGTTAAGTTAGGCAGAGGTCGGAGACAAATGTGAAGTGCGCTATACTCCCGGCTTTCTTTTAATCGAAGCCAGTGTTGACATGAACGAAGCCCTTCAAGAGATTTACGAATTCTTGCCATGCCACACGCCCACGCAATGGGTAGAAAACGCCTTGGCGAACCAGCCACTCATGCTGATTGATCATGCGAATTGTGAGAAAAAAGCAGCCTCTACGGCGCTGAGCCTGATGTATCGGTATATTGATAACACCAATCTGCTCAACAAAATGTCACGCCTGGCCCGGGAAGAACTGCGTCATTTCGAGCAGGTGCTGGCGATCATGAATGAGCGGGGCGTGGCCTATTGTCATATCACGTCTTCCCGCTATGCGGCTGGTCTGAGAAAGGGTGTTCGCACGGAAGATCCGGGCAGGCTTATTGATGTGATGATTGTGGGCGCCATTATTGAGGCACGCTCCTGCGAACGCTTTGCGACGCTGGTTCCGCATCTGGATGAGAAGCTGGCGGGTTTTTACCAGAGTTTGCTGAAGTCCGAGGCGCGTCACTACCAGGATTACCTGAAGCTGGCAGAGCAGGCGAGTGGTGGGCCCGTGACGGAAAGGTTGCGGGAGTTCCTTGATATTGAGCAGCGACTGATTCAGGAACCAGACATAGAATTCCGGTTTCACAGTGGCCCGGTTACAACTGCCTGCACAGCTTGATCCAGGCATCAATACCCGCGCTTCGGTATTTCTGTTTGTGTAGAATGAAATAGAACTGCCGGTTAAAGGTCCGGTACTCGGGAACGGTTAAAGGCACCAGGGTGCCATGGCTGAAGGCATCGGCCAGCGCCACTTCAGACAGGCACCCGATACCAAGATTGGTTTCTACCGCCCGCTTTATGGCTTCAGTGTGCTCAAGTTCGACCAGCACATTCAGGTCTGGCAACAACCCATGCATGCCGCGTTCGAAGCTTTGCCGGGTTCCTGAACCCGGTTCGCGCATGATCCAGGTGGCATCACGGAGGTCGTCGTCAGACAATACCGCTTTTTTTGCCAGCGGGTTAAGAGGTGAGCAAAATACCACCAGCTGATCGCCTCGCCAGGGGAGCACTTCCAGTTCTGAAGACTGCAGTTCTCCTTCAATCAGGCCAATGTCCAGTTCGAAGTCCCGGACGCGGCGGGCAATGGTGGCGGTATTGGCAACCTCAAGAGAAACACGGGGGTGGGTAGGGGTATTCATGTATTGGGCCATCACGCCCACAGCAAGATAGTTACCAATGGTGAGCGTGGCACCTACTTTGAGCGCGCCGGCTTCGGTGTGTTTACTGAACACCTGTTCCAGCTCGTTGGCCTGGGCCAGCAACGCTTCGACCCGGGGCCGGTACAGGCGGCCAAGCTCATTGAGCTGAAGCCGTTTGCCCACCCGGTCAAACAGTTGTATATCAAACTGGCCCTCCAGTTCTTTGAGGGCACTGCTGGCGGCAGACTGAGACATGGCAAGAGATTCAGCCGCCCGGGTAATATTCTGAAACTGCGCAGCGGCAAGAAAAACTTCCAGCTGCCGGAAACTGTATTTCATTGCGGAACACTCTAAATCGAAAGGGCCGGATACGATTATGAGAACGGCCCATTTTCCCGATAGGTTAGTGGTGAGTTAGACTGGACGCAATTTATAATTGAACCATCCGAATCAACAAGTGATCTGAACAGGCAAGAGGATTAAATGAGCAATCTGATTAAAGAAACAGTCACCAGCGTCCATCACTGGAACGATACCTTGTTCAGCTTTAAGACCAGCCGCGACCCGGG
Source organism: uncultured Marinobacter sp. (assembly GCA_964447555.1). Lineage (GTDB taxonomy): Bacteria > Pseudomonadota > Gammaproteobacteria > Pseudomonadales > Oleiphilaceae > Marinobacter. The sequence goes on along the minus strand of CAYUTG010000114.1, from coordinate 6,244 downwards.
GTTCAGGTTCAAAAACGGCCACTTTGTGATGATCGGCCTGGAAACTGAAGGCAAACCGCTGATGCGCGCCTACAGTATTGCCAGTGCTAACTATGAGGAGGAGCTGGAGTTCCTGTCGATCAAAGTGCAGGACGGCCCGTTAACGTCCCGTTTGCAGAAAATTCAGGTAGGCGATGAAATTCTGGTCAGCCGCAAACCTACAGGCACTCTGGTTCTGGATAACCTGCTGCCGGGCAAGCGCCTGTGGCTGATCAGCACCGGAACCGGGCTGGCACCGTTTATGAGTATCATCAAAGACCCGGACGTTTATGAGGCGTTTGGCAAGGTTATTTTAACCCACGGCGTCCGTTATGTGTCGGAACTGGCTTATCAGAACATTATTGATGAGCTTCCGGAGAATGAGTACTTTGGTGAGATGGTAAAAGGCAAGCTTGAGTATTACCCAACCGTTACCCGGGAAGAGTTTCGCAACCGGGGCCGGCTGACCACAGCTATGGAAACCGGCAAAATCACCAAAGACCTTGGTATGGAGGCATTTGATCCGGAAATTGACCGTTTCATGATTTGTGGCAGTCCAAGCATGCTGAAAGATACCTGCGCAATTCTTAACGAGATGGGCTTTAAAGAGGCTCGTGGTAGTGATATGGGGCACTATGTGATTGAACGGGCATTTGTTGAGCAGTAAAACCGCGCATCCGACAGGAAGAGTACATGTTTCACCTTGAACTTGAGCCGCGCTTCAGCGACACCGATGCACTGGGCCATATCAGTAACACAACCTTGCCGGTGTGGTTTGAGCATGCCCGGACGCCGGTTTTTAAAATCTTTCACCCGGATCTGGACGTAACTACCTGGCCTTTGATTATCGCCAGGCTTGAAATTGATCTGATGGCTCAGAGTTATTGGCACATGCCTGTTCAGATCCGTACGGGCATCGGCAAAATTGGCAACACCTCGTTCCACGTAGTGCAGGAAGCCTGGCAGAATGGCAAGCAGATTGCCCGTGGAGTGGCTGTGCTTATTCATTTCGATTATGAAACCGAAAAATCCTTGCCTAGTCCCGACGAAGTTCGGGTGAAGCTGTCTGAGCATCTGGTGGATTAGCCGGTACAGAAGCATCACAGACACACCGCAGATGAGGTGGCCAATTGGTTAAGCGTGTTCTCGGATGGGCTATGCTGGCAGGCGTGCTGGTTCTTACTGGTTGTGATTCCGGAAGCAGTACGCAAAACGAGGCATCCCAGAACCCTCATTCGGAGCCTTCAGCAGACTTAGAGCCTTCAGCGGATTTAGAGCCTTCAGCGCACCCGGAGCCTTTCGGGGAAATCACGGGTGATATTTCACTGGCGCTGGAGCCTGCCCAACTGGACTGGGTTGGCCAGAAAATATTTGAGAACGAGTGTGCCGCGCAGTTTCAGTGCCTTGTGCACTGGAATGAGGGTGAGGCGTTTCCCTCGCTCGGAATTGGCCATTTCATCTGGTACCCCAACGGTGTTGATGAGGGGTTTGTGGAGAGCTTCCCGGCACTCATCCGTTACATGGAGCAGCGCCAGCTTACTATTCCCCAGTGGTTGCGACAGCTTGAGCCATTTGATGCGCCCTGGCCCGATCGGAGCGCCTTTCTGAGTAGCATTGATTCGCCCGAAATGGCTGAGCTCAGAGAGTTTCTGGCAGAGTCCCAGGGCGTGCAGGCAGAATTCATTTTCCGCCGGGCAAAGACGTCGCTGGCTGATATTGTAGATGCCGCTCCGGATTCTGAGCAAAACCTTATCCGCAGGCGTATTCAGGCGCTTAGCCAGACGCCGGGCGGGGTTTATGCCATCATGGACTATGTGAACTTCAAGGGTGAAGGGCTTTCCCCTACAGAGCAGTACAAAGGGCAGGGCTGGGGGCTCTTGCAGGTGCTTCAGGCCATGAACCTTGAGCCGGAGGCTACTCGTTCTGGCAAGACCGCTGGGGGCAACGAGTCCCGGGGGCAGCGCCTGCTGGCTGATTTCCGAAGCGCTGCCGGAGAGGTTCTGACCCGCCGTGCCAATAATGCCGATAACCCCATCGAGAGGGAACGCTGGCTTCCGGGCTGGCTCAGGCGCCTTGAAACCTACAGAGAGCCGGTCGACATGCCCCCCGTGTCCGGAGAGTCCGGGTGACAGCCCGGTACACGATGGTGTGAGTCAGTGTGGGTCTGGTAGGGTACGCACGTGAATATCCCGTTGCGGGAACGGAATGCTGATCCCAGCGTCTTCAAGTGCCTTGGCCATTGAAGCGTGGATCTCATGGGACAAAGGCATGATGTCGATTAAATCCCTGACAAATACGCGAACCTCAAAATTAATACTGCTGTCCCCGAGGCCCACACAGAATACCGCGGGTGCCGGGTCGTCTGTCACGCGCTCGTTTGCCTGCGCAACTTCTTCCAGCAGAGACTGAACGCGGTCGACGTCAGATCCGTAGGCGACACCAACCCGAAGGATAACGCGGGTGATCGGGTCTGAGAGCGTCCAGTTCGTCAGGTCCTGGGTGACAAAGGTTTTGTTGGGGATAATCTGCTCTTTCCTGTCCCAGTCAACCAGCGTGGTTGCGCGGATGCGTATGCGGGTGACCGTGCCGGTGATATCGTCAATGGTTACGGTATCACCTACCCGAATCGGTCGCTCAAACAACAGAATGATACCCGACACGAAGTTGGCAACGATTTCCTGAAGTCCGAACCCCAGGCCTACGCCAAGAGCCGCAACCAGCCACTGCAGCTTGGACCATTGCACGCCCACCACGGCAAGACAGACCACAACACCGATTAATACCAACAGGTAGGTGCTGACGGTGGTAATGGCATAGCCTGAGCCGGGCTGCAGGTTCATTCGGCTCAGTATCAGAACCTCCAGGGTTCCCGGCAGGTTCTTGACCGCCAGTACCGTGCCGGCGGCAATCAGAAAGGCCAGTAACAGATCGGCCAGCGTGATCGGGAGGGGGTCTCCGCCACCCACCTCGGCCGCGATGGTCCACAGTGTAATGTTGTTGAATAGCTGCAGTGCCGGAAATATGTCTGCCCATAGAAAAAACAGGCCGGTCAGCGCCAGCACAAAAAGTACAAGCCGAAGCAGGGAGGAGCTCTGCTGGTTGATGTCTTTCAGGTTCATTTCCGGCATGTCCGGCACCTGAGGAATGGCGCTGTTTGTGCCATCTGACGCCTCTTTGGCTTCCGCAAGTTTCTGTTCCGCCTCGCGCTGCTCCTGCAGGCGTTCCAGAGTCAGCCTGCGCTCCCGGACCGACAGCGCCCGCAATCCCAGATAGTAAAGCAGGGTAATAAATGCCAGCCAGCAAATAGTGATGAACATGTTTCGTTCAAGCTCCAGAGCAGTGTACTGATACCCCAGCAGCGAGGCGGCAACCAGTACAAGAGGCGCTGCTACCGCGAGGACGTGCAGAAACAGGAGAAAACCACTGTCGGGTTTGCTGGTTCTTACCGCGCTCATAATTCGCTGGGCAAACACGGCCAGGGCAACGGATACAAGAACAAAGAGCAGGCGGCCAAGGCTGTTATCAAACTGTGAGCCTTCCGGTGCAGAATTGATGGTGGTGATCACAATAGTGAATGGGATGACCAGTGCCATTAAAGAGGGCATTTTCCGGCGAATAACCAGCAACGGTGGGATGTGCCAGTGAAAATGGCTTTCGCCCAGCCCTTGCCGGCGGGCAACGTTGTGAATAAATGAGAGCAGGAACGTGATAAACGCGGCCGCTGTAAAGCCTTTGGATAACGCCGACAGAAAGTCATTGCCCTCCATAAGCAACAGGGACGCCAGCGCGAACACCAGCACCCCGGGTAACGCCAGCAACACGCTGTTTGACAGCGCCAGCAGTGAAAACAAGGTCCGGTCATGGCCAACATTGCCAATATACTGAGCGTTGGCGGCCAGGTTGTTCTTGATGGTTCGCCGCCTCAGCAGCAAAGCCACAAGCAGTATGGCGGTCAGCAGAATACTGCCTGATCGCTCATTGAAGGACTCTGTAATGGCTTTGCCGATTGTGTCTGGCTGAAACTGCAACAATAGCCAGGCTGCAGAGTCGTACAGTTCTCCGAATGTGTTGGCCCCCACCAGTGAGGCGCTGGGCAACCAGAACAGCCGCTGCTCCAGAAGCCTCTGGTAATCAATGACCTGGTCCTGCAGCGCGGTTACGGTACTGTAGTAGTTATCCAGCACGCCAATATGGTCGGTGACAGCTTTGTGGAGCCCTCGAAGCAGTCGGGCGCGGTGCTCCAGTTGCTGGCCTCGTGTATCACTGCCCGGATCTGCAACGGCCTCAAATTCCTCAAGGCGTAACTGCTCTTCGCGGGCTGAGGATAGTTTATCCTGAATACCTTCAATCAGATCGCTGGCGATGCTTTGTCGCTGAAGCCGCTCAAGCCTTTGTTTCAGAAGGCTGGCGTATCTGGCTGTCAGGTTAAGGCCTGCTTTCTCAAGGCGCAGTTCAAAGCTGTCGTATTCATCCTGAAGGCGGCTCAGGATGGATTTTGCATAATTCAGACGCTTCCGGCTGGCTTCTACCGCGCTTTTACGCTCATCCAGTGCGGTCTGAAGTGTGTGAATTTGCTGATTGATGCCGGCATTAATGGCCTCCGGAAGCGAGATTTCTGGTGGGGCTTCTGTTTCGGGTTCAAGCTTGGGCTGCACGGCAGGCCGGGCCTCCTCCTTCGCAGGAGGGGGCTCTTTGTCTGCCCCTGCTTCAGCCGTGTCATTTGTATGTTGCTCCGCAATGGCCGGCGCCACCACCAGACACAGAGCCAGAAGCAGGGCAAACCATGAAGCAGACAACAAATAGCGAAGGCTATGGTGAATCATGGTTTGCTATCCCTGCGTGGTTTAATGGTGAGTAGGAGGAGCTTCTCCGGGCTGGAGCGGGTATTTGTTCAGCTTGGGTGCCTGCCCCGGCTCAACGCTCAGCCACCATACGTTCTCGTGCCAGTCGCCCAGAACGATGCGCTTCGCCGCTTTGCCATTGATCGTCAGGCTGTGCTCTGCTGGCCGGTGGGTGTGGCCATGAATAAGTTGCTGCACACCATAGTGCTGCATCTCTTTCACCACCTCATCCGGCGTTACATCCATAATGGTTTCTGCTTTGCCCTGATTTTTTGCCATGCTGATTTCCCGTAACTGACGGGCCATTTGTTGCCGGTCCGCCAGTGGGCGCTGAAGAATCATCTGCTGCCACTGGGGGTTGCGCATGCTGGCGCGGAATTTCTGGTATTCCTCATCGGCCGTACACAGGCTGTCGCCGTGCATCAGCAGGGTAGGGGTGCCGTAAAGATCAATCAGGGTGGGGTCATCAAGCAGGCTGGCCCCGGCACGATCACAAAACTCCTTGCCAATCAGAAAGTCCCGGTTGCCATGCATCAGGAATAGTTGCGTGCCACCGGCGCTCAGTGCGCGGAGTGCGGTCGCAACCTGCTCCTGTAAGGGCGTGCGTTCATCATCCCCAATCCAGGTTTCAAAAAAATCACCCAGAATATAAAGCGCCTCTGCGCCCCTGGCTTTTTCTTCCAGAAACGTCAGGAACGCTGAGGTGATATCTGGCCGGGATTCCTCCAGGTGAAGGTCGGAGATAAAGAGCGTGCTCACGCTGCGTCTCCATCCTCCAGCACTTCGGCCTTTTCAATAATCACGTCTTCGGCTGGCACGTCCTGATGACCTGCGCTCATGGTGGTCCGTACGCTGCGGATTTTGTTAACGGTGTCCATGCCTTCCACGACCTTGCCAAATACACAGTAACCCCAGCCCTCTGCGGTTTTGGCGGTATGGTCCAGAAAACCGTTGTTTTCAACATTGATGAAAAATTGCGCTGTTGCGGAGTGCGGGTCCATGGTGCGGGCCATGGCAACAGTGCCCTGCATATTGCTCAGGCCGTTATCGGCTTCGTTCTGAATAGGCTCGCCGGATTTGCGAGGGGTCATGCCGGGCTCGAAACCACCACCCTGTACCATGAAGTTGCTGATAACACGGTGAAATATCAGGCCGTCGTAAAAACCGTCGCGTACGTACTGCTCAAAGTTCTTTGCCGTTACCGGGGCCTTGTCGTAATCCAGTTCAAGCTTGATATCACCATGGTTGGTTGTCAGCAAAATCATCAGTGTGTCCTGTTCAGAAGGTTAAATAACGCCGTAGAGTGCATTGTAACCAAGAGTTTCCGGCGATGCATGAGTATGGCGACGAATTGTGAGTATAATACGCGGTTTCAGTCCACACTC
>CAYUTG010000113.1:0-9285 GCA_964447555.1 uncultured Marinobacter sp. | reverse complement strand
CCACTACGCCTGTACGCCGTAACAATTCGGCGACCGTAAGCACCAGGTCAGTGGCGGTGGTACCCGGCGGCAATTCACCGGTGAGTTTGAAGCCAAGCACTTCGGGCATCAGCATACTGATTGGCTGACCCAGCATGGCAGCTTCCGCTTCGATACCGCCTACGCCCCAGCCAAGCACACCCAACCCATTGACCATGGGGGTGTGAGAATCGGTACCCACCAGGGTGTCCGGATAGGCAAACGTGCCTGCCGGTGTCTCCCGTGTAAACACCACCCGAGAAAGGTACTCGAGGTTCACCTGATGGCAGATACCAGTATCCGGCGGCACTACCTTGAAGTCGTCTAGTGTTTGCGCACCCCAGCGCAACAGCTGGTAGCGCTCGGCGTTGCGATCAAACTCCAGGTTAGCGTTAGTCAGGAAAGCGTCGGGTCGACCGAACACGTCAACAATTACGGAGTGGTCGATAACCAATTCGGTCGGAATCAACGGGTTGATCCGGCGCGCATCACCGCCCAGATCACCAATGGCATCGCGCATGGCCACCAAATCCACGATGCACGGCACACCAGTGAAATCCTGCATCAGCACCCGTGCCGGCGTGTATTGAACTTCCTGCACCTGTACATGCTTTGGCTGCCACTGTGCCAGCGCTTTGATTTGTTCGGTGGTGATCCGTTTACCATCCTCGTTTCGCAACAGGTTTTCCAGCAACACTTTCAGGCTGTAGGGCAACCGCTTTGCGCCGTCGATGCGATCAAGGCGATGAATAATGTAGTCCTTGTCGTCAACTGTGAGTTGATCACGGGTATTGAAGCTGTTGGGTGTCATGAGGCGTCCTCCATGGGACAGAAGACTTCTGGTGGCTATTAAGTGTAGCAGTGGGCCATGAAGATACCATTCGGAGCCGATAACCTTGATCTCGTACCCAAAAGGGCCGGAGAAAACCCGGCTCTCTCCGGCCCCGGAGGGATTATGCTACCCGGACACGTGGTTGTGCTTCGTGCACAGAATGCTTCTTCCGTGCGGAACGGGCGCGCATCAGCCGCATGCCGTTGAGCACCACTACCAGAACGGATACCTGATGGACAAACATACCGCCGGCCATATGCACTTCATTGGCAAACACACCCGCCAACAGACCAAACACCGTTATCAGGGCGATCACGATGTTCTGGCGAATGTTGTTCAGCGTGGCTCGTGCCAATCCGACGGCTTCAGCAATCTTGCCCAGGTCATCAGCCATCAGCGCGATGTCCGCACTTTCGATGGCCACATCGGTTCCAGCTGCACCCATGGCGATGCCGATATCTGCCGTCGCCAGAGCCGGGGCGTCGTTGATACCGTCGCCGACCATGGCTGTGGGGCCGGTCTCCCGCTGAATTGCCTGAATGGCCTCCAGTTTCTGCTCAGGTAAGAGCCCCGCGTGAACTTCATCAATTCCTATTTCACGGGCGATGCGCTGTGCGCTGGCAAGGTGATCGCCGGTAAGCATCACTAAACGCTTCACGCCGCTATCGCGCAGGCTCTGCAGTGCGGCGGCGGCTTCAGGGCGCAGCCGGTCAGCGAACCCAAGAAGACCTACAAGGGTTTCGTTGACAGACACAGCTGCGACGGTTTCACCGCGTTCGCGGATCTCATCCAGCGCTACTCGTGCCGCCTCTGGCCACTCATTAACCCGGGTTTCGAGCCAGACCGGGCTGCCAATTTCGACACGCTGATCCTGCCATTGGGCGCTGATACCGCCGCCCGGAGCAGTTTCAAACGCATCGACACGCGGGCCAACATAATCTTCTGGTAAAGCGCGCTCCACAGCCCTGCCCAGCGGGTGCTCAGAGCCACTCTCCGCCAGCGCCGCCCAGTGCAACAGCCGTACCCGGGGCGAAGCTTCATTTGCCATCGCCGGCAATGCCGGAACCCCAGGTAACGGTGTTACCGTCAGGACCTCAGGGCGCCCCTCGGTAAGGGTGCCGGTCTTGTCAAATGCCACAGCACGGATACGGCCGGCTGTTTCCAGGTATTCTCCACCTTTAATCAGAATACCTCCGCGAGCCGCACGGCCAATGCCTGCAATGACCGAGATTGGTGTGGATATTACCAGTGCACCCGGGCAGGCAATCACCAGAAGCGTCAGCGCGAGGGCAATATTCTGCGTTACAGCATAGGCACCAAGGGCCATAACAATAATTGCAGGTGTGTACCAACTTGCAAAACGCTCAATCATCCGCTGAGTGGGCGCCTTGGCTTCCTGCGCTTCTTCAACGCGCTGTATAATCCGCGCCAACGTAGTATCTGCGCCAACGCCTTCGGCTCGAACCTCAAGATAACCATCGTGGCTAACAGTGCCGGCGAACACGGTGTCGCCCTTTTGCTTCTCCGCAGGCATTGGCTCGCCGGTGATCGCACTCTCATCAATGGCGGCTTGCCCGCTCAGAATAACGCCATCAACGCCTAGCCGTCCGCCAGGGCGAACAATAACTGTCTCGCCGGTTATTACTTCATGCGGTGCCAGAGTAATCTCCGCACCTTTGCGGAGCACCGTCACCTCAGTAGGCGCCAGCGCCAGCAAATTCTTAAGCGCTGAACGAGTCCGTGACAACGTCCGCGCTTCCAGATACCCACCGAGTACGAACAAGAACGTAACCGCGGCCGACTCCCAGTACTCGCCGATAAACAGCGCACCGACGGCGGCGATGGTTACCAGCAGTTCAATACTGATGGTACGAGTGCGCAAGGCGGCAAAGGCCCGCAGCGCGATCTCCGTACCTGCAACAACGGCGGCAAACAACCAGAGAGCACTAGTAATGTTTACCGGCCCACCAAGGAAATGACTGGCAACCCCGCCGATGCCGGCTGCACCAGATACCAGAACTACCATACCGCGCCGACTCGCGGGTGATTTCCACAGCCCGCGCCATTGGGACAACCTATTGATAAGTTTCATAATCAGTTACCTCATCGTAGAGCTGAAAGCTGGCCCGCAGGCCGCCCCGGCCAGTAAATTTAGAATGCGCTAACGCGAGCCTCGTAACCGACACTGCGTACCGCTGAAACCAGTTGGTCGGTTTTTACCTGCTCTACGTCGAACCCAACTTCGATGCGCCCTGTTGCGAAGTGCACCTTGGCGTGGTTTACGCCTTCAATACGGCCCAACGCGTTCTCAATTTTGGGAATGCAGGAAGGACAGCTCAGTTCGTCACTGCGTAGGATGATGTTCATTGTCATTCTCCTGTGTGTTCATGTTTGATGCATACAGGATGAATGATTCAGACAGGCTGTTATATGCGCTGGAACATGTTGCTCCAAATATTTGTTAAATAAGCAGAAAATTTACGAATTAATGCGGGGAGCCAGCATCTTCAGCCAGTTGCGCCAGGCCAGCACGATTACACATGCGTATCCATTGGCGGCCAGTCTCGATATAGCCCCGGCGCCTCAGACTGGAAATAACCCGGCTTACGGTTGCTGGTGTTGTGGCAACCATAGCAGCGAGATCTTGCTGTGAGAGTGGCGATTGAATCAGGATGCCGGTTTCATCGGCCTCGCCCAACCGATCGGCAAGGTCGATCAGCACTTGGGCAATCCGCGCTTCCACCGGAAGCGTGCTGAGGGAACGTATCACATCGTGAGCAGCTTCAAGATCACTTGCTACGCCGTCGAGTGCACTCAGCGCTACCTCAGGATAGGTTATAAGCAGATGTCGGAAGTCTGCCGTCGAAATCGTCAGCACACAGCAGGCTGTCTGGGCTACGGCACTCTGCGGATAACGGCGTTGTCCGAGCGCGGCCAGCCCGCCAAACGGGTCGCCCTGGCTCAGCAAATCAAGCATCACTTCGTCCCCGGAAACGCTGTGCTGAAGCAGCTTTACTCTGCCATGAGCCACCAGAAAAAGCGCCTCAGCCGGGTCGCCTTCATGATAAAGCAACGCACCAACTGGGTAATCAACACTTCGAAATAAGTTATTCACCGCCTCGATTGCCGGCGCCGGTAACCCACGAAAATACGGCGCATTACTCAGAATTCTGGCGCGCAGATCCGTTGAGCAGCGGCTGGAACTGACTTGTTCATCGTTTAATGGCGTTACACGTTTTCGTCTCATGAAAGATCCTCACCGGTAATAGCCAGTGGCTCGCTTACACCAATCTACGGTGCCGCCTGGTTACCATCAAGCGCACTCGCTCCAGGCGAATTGCCAACAAGATTTGCCAACAGGCCCCTCATTTCAGCACTATTGCGCCCAACATTCCGAATAATTCCTATACGAGAAGCCGTAATGAGTCAGCCACACACGCAGAGCATTACCACCGAAACAGGCCAGAATATAACGCTGCGACTGTTCTCAACTGACAATACTGGAGTGCGTGGCGTTTGTATAATTGCCCCGGCAACGGGCGTTGCGCAGTACTTATACGACGACTTTGCCCGCTGGTTGAACTCACAGGGCTTTCATGCACTGACTTTTGATTATGAAGGTATGGGGCTATCGGTAAATGGCCACGTAAGAGACAGCCAGAGCGATATTCTGAGCTGGGCACAATACGATTGCCCCGCTGTGCTGAGTTTCGTGAAGGAGAATTTTGATGACCTGAAACTTGTCTGGATTGGCCACAGCGTGGGTGGCCACATGATCGGCTTTATGGGCCATAACCCAGACATTGACCAGATTATTACCGTTGGCTGTGGCACAGGCACCTGGTGGTATAACGCGGCACCCACCAGGCGCATTGCCTGGTTTCTCTGGTATTTCCTTGTGCCCGCCGTTGTACCGATAGCGGGGTATTTTCCTGGCAACCGCCTGAAACTCATGTGCGACATGCCGAGGGGTGTCATCATGCAATGGCGGCGCTGGTGCCTGAAAAAAGAATATGCCGTTGGCTACGAAGGGGACTGGTTGCGGGAGCGTTTTGCCAGTGTACGCACACCTATCACCGCCATTGAGTTTTCCGACGACGACATGATGTCACCCACCAACATAAGAATGCTGCACGAACTTTATACCAACGCTCCCCAGCAGCACATTCGTGTAACACCTGCAGAGATCAATCAAAAACGCATCGGCCATATCGGTTGGCATCGTCAGCGTTATGAAATGCTGTGGAATAAAATATTTACACCTCTGCTTTCGGGTAATGAGCACAATATGAACGCTGTACCGTGATACTGTCCGGACTTCTGCCTGTTTATCCCGGCTTTCGAGCCACATAAACCGTTCCGAACGACTCTTTGTTCTGGAATGGATTAAAGAAGGTAATTACATGACAAACGGCGTCGGTAAACACGGCGTTCAGCACATCCATAAAGGCGGCATCCTCACCCTCATTAGACCACATGGCAAAGACACCACGGGGCTTGAGCTGCGCGGCCATCAGGCCCATATTCTCTGTGGTGTAGAAGCTGGCGTTCGAATCGTTCAGCAAGGCGCGGGGCGAGTGATCAATATCCAGTAGAATGGCATCAAACTCTTTGCCCGGCACTTCGGGATCAAAGCTCCCGCTTTGAGCACCGCCAAGGGCCAGATCAAAGAAGCTGCCGTGAACGTAGCGGCTGCGCGCATCGGCATTGATGTCTTTGCCGAGGGGCACCAGTTCCTGCTGGTGCCACCGAATAACCGGCTCCAGATACTCGACAATCAGTAGTTCTTCAACCCGTTCATGCTTCAGTGCTGCCAAAGCGGTATGGCCCAGCCCCAGGCCACCCACCACAACGCTCAGGTGGTCGCCTTCGGTAGTACCAAGCCCAAGATCAGCCAGGGCCACCTCTGCATCCACAAACATGCTGGACATCAGAAATTCTTCACCGAGTTTGATCTCAAAAATATCCCGGTTACTCAGCGCCGGAATGCGGCGGCGACGAAGGGTGATTTCACCAATTTCGGAGGGCTGGCTATCAATTTCCTCGAACAGAATTCCCATAATTTTGTCTGCACCTTTCTACACTTCGTTCAGATCGGCGTTCAGCATGTTGCCAAATACCCACATTTTCCCGATAGTTCATTGTAACAGGGAAGGTTTTCAGCTCTGTAAACTGGCCCCAGACACCCCGGTGAACAGATAAGAGCACACTCAGCACCCAAAAGGAACGCATGATCAATGCCTTACCCCATCGAAGACAAGCTGGTTATCGCCGTGGCCTCCAGCGCGCTGTTTGATCTGTCTGACTCTGATTATGTTTTCCGGAATCAGGGCGAGAAGGCGTACCGGCAGTATCAGGAAGCTCACCTTGATGAACCTCTGCAAAAAGGCGTTGCCTTTCCCTTCGTGAAGCGTTTTCTGAGCGTGAACCAGAAGTTTCCGGAGCAGTGCCCGGTCGAGGTCGTGTTGCTCTCACGAAACTCCGTGATTACGGGTAAACGGGTGTTCCACTCCATTCATCACCACGGCCTGGACATTACCCGCGCCGCCTTTCTGGAAGGAAAGTCGCCTTATGCCTACATTCCGGCGTTCAATGCCTCCTTGTTCTTATCAGCCAATGCCAGCGACGTCTCACAGGCAATCGATTATGGCTACGCTGCCGGAACCGTACTTCCGAGCAAGGTCGTAGATGATGAAGGCGATACCGAACTGCGCATTGCGTTCGATTTTGATGGCGTGATTGCCGATGACGCTTCGGAACAGGTGTATAAAGCCGGCTCGCTGGAAGACTTTCAGAAACACGAGACATCGCGGTCCCGGATTCCACACAGCCCCGGCCCGCTTGCCGATTTGTTCCGTAAACTGTCACACCTGCAAACCCTGGAAGACCAGGCGCTGACAAACGATCCGGATTATAAACGGATACTTCGAACCGCCATTGTAACGGCCCGGAACGCCCCTTCTCATGAGCGGGTAATCACGACGCTGGAGCACTGGGGAGTGGACGCCAATGAAGTGTTTTTCCTGGGTGGAATGAAGAAAGCCCGGATTCTGAATGTTCTCAAACCCCACATGTTTTTTGATGACCAGCGCTCGCACCTGAAATCCGATGCAGGGGATATCCCGATGGTGCATATTCCGTTCGGGGTGGCGAATTTGTAGGAACTTTTACCGATTCCGAAACACTATAAAGAAACAGCGAACGCGTGGCGGACGCCCTCAATTCCCGAAAACATCAGGGTAGTGATCGTGAATAATGACTGGAAACTTCATGCTACCTTTATTCCTATCTCGGTCTGGAGCGAGCCGTTCAGCTCGCGGTCGAACGCGCTGCACTGGAATGGGAGAAAGCAAAAACCCTGTTAAACGATCAGAACTGGCATCTTCTCGACGGCGCTCGCCGAGCGTTGGTCTGGGGTTACACCTGTTCAGTTTTCTGGTTAACTGTTCCCGGTAGTTCGTCCATTCTTTCGCTAAAGCCTTACGGTCAACGAGTCGGCTTTCCTGATAAACTACCGCCCCTTTGCGCTCAAGTTTGATCTCTACACTTGGTCCCCCATCCTGCTTTTTGAGCGCTTTTGGAGAATGAGTACTACGAAAACGGTATAAAACAGGCAATAAATGGTGTTAAACAGTACAGAAGTTAAGGCGAAAAATCAGACTGCAGGCGGCACAAACACTGGCATTGAACCGTCAAGGCGCTTCAGCGTGGCCCCAATGATGGACTGGACAACCTCGGCCTACCGCAATCTGGCGCGCCAACTCAGCCGCCATACCCTGCTGTATACCGAAATGCTCACCACCGGGGCACTGATTCATGGTGATACCGAACGATTTCTGCGCCACGATCCAGCCGAGTACCCGTTGGCACTGCAGTTGGGCGGAAGCAACGCCGGCGAACTGGCCCAGTGTGCCAGGCTGGCAGAGCAGTTTGGCTTTAGCGAGGTCAATCTGAATGTGGGCTGCCCCAGTGACCGGGTTCAGAACAATATGATCGGCGCTTGCCTGATGGGGCACCCGAACAAAGTGGCTGAAGGTGTTCAGGCCATGCGGGCGGCTGCGGATATACCCGTTACGGTAAAGCACCGTATTGGCATCAACGGGCGTGAATCCTGGGATGAGCTGTGTGAATTCATAGAAACCGTTGCCGAAGCTGGCTGCCGGACGTTTATTGTGCATGCGCGGATTGCTGTGCTGGAAGGCCTCAGCCCGAAGGAAAACCGCGATATTCCACCGCTGAAATACGAGTGGGTTTATAAGCTGAAAGCTAAATACCCTCATCTTGAAATCATTATCAATGGTGGCATTAAAACCTTTGCTGAGTGCCACGAACACTTGCAACACACAGACGGCGTGATGCTGGGCCGGGAGGCGTATCATAACCCCTGGCTTCTGGCCGGTGTTGACGAGGCGTTCTTTGACGAACCGGGCCCCGCAGTTTCCCGGCATCAGGCGCTGCGAGCCATGTACCCGTTTATTGAGCGTGAGCTTGAGCGGGGCGTTTTTCTGAGCCACATGTCCCGCCATTTTCTCGGCCTGTTTCACGGCATTCCCGGTGGCCGGCAGTTCCGCCGGCACATCAGTGAAAATGCGCACAAATCCGGTGCCGGCCTGGAGGTAATTCAGGCGGCACTGGAGAAAGTCCGGGAAGGTGATCGCGTCGCCATTGCAGAAGCTTAATTGTCTTCAGCCCCTTTGTTGTCTTGTTCCTGTCTGGCCAGCCCGTTATTGTAGAGGCAGAGCCCGCATCCGGGAGACGGATGCCCCAATAACAGTTAAACCGGGACGACAGGACGAATGACCAACAAGCTTGAGCAATTAAAAACCATGACCACCGTGGTGGCCGATACCGGCGATATTGACGCCATTGCCAAATGGCGGCCCGAAGATGCCACCACCAATCCGTCTCTTCTGTTGAAGGCTGCCGCATCAGAGGCGTACCGGCCCATGCTAGACACCGCCGTTGCCAGCGCACAGCGTCACGGCGGTTCAGATACCGAGCAACTGACCGTAGCGACGGACACGCTGGCGGTCCTGGCCGGCCGGGAAATTCTGAGCCTGATTCCAGGCGTTGTCTCTACTGAAGTAGATGCACGGCTGTCTTTTGATACCGCAGCTACCCTTGACCGCGCGCGCCGCTTGATCAACCTGTACGACCAACACGGTGTGGACACCAGCCGCGTCCTGATCAAAATTGCCTCTACCTGGGAAGGTATTCGTGCAGCAGAGCAACTGGAGAAAGAAGGCATTCGCTGCAACATGACGCTGCTTTTCTCATTTGTTCAGGCCGCAGCCTGCGCCCAGGCTGGCGCGTTCCTGATTTCTCCGTTCGTTGGCCGTATTCTGGACTGGCATATTGCCAGTAGTGATCACACTCACTTTTCACCGGCTGAAGACCCCGGCGTACGTTCGGTGTCCCGCATCTATAATTTCTAC
>CAYUTG010000112.1:0-9292 GCA_964447555.1 uncultured Marinobacter sp. | reverse complement strand
ACTGACCGTAGCCCGTGCCCGTAAGATCGAGCGTTTTCTGTCACAGCCGTTCCACGTTGCTGAAGTATTCACCGGTTCGCCCGGTAAGTATGTGTCTCTGAAAGAGACCATCAGCAGCTTCAAGGGCATCCTGAATGGCGACTATGATGACATGCCTGAGCAGGCGTTCTACATGGTTGGTACCATTGAGGAAGCGGTCGAGAAAGCGAAGGAAATGAAGAGCAAGGCCAAGTAATCTGAGCCTTTGCCCTTGTTTCCGGATTGATCAGAGAGGCAACTGACATGGGTATGACCGTGCATTGTGATGTGGTAAGTGCCGAAACAAAGATCTATTCCGGATTGGTTGAAATGCTGATTGCGGCAGGGTCTGAGGGTGATCTGGGTATCGCCCCCGGACACACGCCGCTGATGACTCAACTAAAGCCTGGGCCTGTACGGATTATCAAGCAAGGTGGTGAGGAAGAAATTCTTTACGTATCTGGCGGGTATCTGGAGGTTCAGCCTAATCTGGTAACATTGCTGGCGGACACAGCGGTTCGTGCCAAGGATGTGGACGAAGCTGCGGCACTTTCAGCACAGAAAGAAGCTGAAGAAGCACTGGCCAACAAAACTGGTGAATTCGAGTATACCCGCGCTGCGGTTGAACTGGCCGAGGCTGTTGCACAGCTGCGAACCGTTCAGCAACTGCGTAACAAAATGCGCTAAGCATTTCAGTTTCGGGATGACCGAACACCAAAGCCGCATCCTGGGCGGCCAGCGAACTGACACACTGCGTTGGTTCGCCGGTCAGCCGGGATGCGGTTTT
This sequence comes from uncultured Marinobacter sp., assembly GCA_964447555.1. Lineage (GTDB taxonomy): Bacteria > Pseudomonadota > Gammaproteobacteria > Pseudomonadales > Oleiphilaceae > Marinobacter. The sequence goes on along the minus strand of CAYUTG010000112.1, from coordinate 8,487 downwards.
TTTGTCGGTTGAAACAAGACAACAAACACTGAAAAAAAACCTGAGGTTTCCATGAGCCCGCTACACGTTGTGATTCTTGCTGCAGGTCAGGGGTCCAGAATGAAATCCGCGCTGCCAAAAGTTCTGCACAAGGTAGCCGGCCGGCCCATGCTACACCATGTGATTGCAACGGCCAGGCAACTGGGTGCCGAACAGATTCATGCGGTGATCGGCCACGGGGCAGATCAGGTTCGTGCGGCCACGGAAGACCAGCAGATAAACTGGGTGGTGCAGAGTGAGCAACTGGGCACAGGGCATGCGGTGGCGCAGGTTCTTCCAGACCTTCCCGACGACGCACGGGTTCTGGTGCTATATGGTGACGTTCCGCTGACCCGCCATGACACGCTTGAGGCCATGACCTCTACGCTGGACGGAGCCACCCTCGCGCTATTGACGGTGACGCTCGATAACCCGTCCGGCTATGGTCGGATTGTTCGTGATGCGGCGGATAAAGTAACGTCTATCGTAGAGCAGAAAGACGCAACCGGGCCCCAGCTCACCATCCGTGAGGTGAACACCGGTATTCTTGCTACCTCTGCCCGGCACCTGAAAAGCTGGCTGCCCGATCTTTCCAACGCCAATGCCCAGGGGGAATATTATCTCACGGACATTATCGCCATGGCGGTGGATGCCGGGCTTGCGGTTTCTGTTTCCCAGCCGGATGATCCGTTTGAGGTTCAGGGTGTAAACAACCGGCTTCAGTTGTCGGAACTTGAACGCTGGTATCAACGCCAGCAGGCGGAACGGCTGATGACCGAAGGGGCAACACTGGCAGACCCGGCACGGATTGATGTACGTGGCGATCTGACCATCGGTAATGACATTCTCATTGATGTGAATGTGGTTTTCGAAGGCAAGGTCGATATCGGCAGTAACGTATCCATTGGCCCCGGGTGTGTTATCAAAGACACCCGCATTGCCGATGGCGCACAGATTAATGCCCACAGTGTGCTCGACGGTGCAACCGTGGGTATGAATGCTCAGATAGGCCCGTTTGCCCGGTTGCGCCCGGGCACTCAACTGGCCGACAACACCAAGGTTGGCAACTTTGTTGAAACCAAAAAAGCGGTGGTTGGTGAGGGCAGTAAGATTAATCACCTCAGTTACGTGGGCGACGCCACGCTGGCGCGTAATGTAAATATAGGTGCAGGCACCATTACCTGTAATTATGATGGTGTGAACAAATACCAGACCGAGATTGGTGATGGCGTTTTTGTCGGGTCCAACACCTCGCTGGTGGCCCCGGTAACCATAGCGGCGCAGGCAACAATTGGCGCGGGTTCCACCATCACCCGGGATGTTGCAGACAATGAACTTGCCGTTGCCCGGGGCCGGCAACGCAATATTTCTGGCTGGGAACGGCCAAAGAAACACTGACAGAACTCAATAGGGACAGGTGACAACAGCATGTGTGGCATTGTAGGTGCGGTTTCAGAACGGGACGTTCACGGCATTCTTCTTGAGGGGCTGCGCCGTCTCGAATACCGGGGTTATGATTCCGCTGGCATGGCGGTTATTGATGAGCATGCGGCCGTTCAGCGTGCCCGCGAAGTGGGTAAGGTGGCGTCGCTGGCGGAAGCCATAGAAGCCAGCCCGCTGCCCGGAAATCTGGGGATTGCCCATACCCGTTGGGCAACTCACGGTGAGCCGTCACAAATCAATGCACACCCGCACATGTCCGGCGACCGGCTGGCGATTGTTCATAACGGCATTATTGAAAACTACCAGGCATTACGAGAAGAACTGAAAGCCGATGGCTATGAGTTTACCTCCCAGACAGATACCGAGGTGGTTGCCCACTTGGTTGAAAAGCATTATCGGGAACTTGGCGACCTGTACAATGCCGTGAAAGCAGCGATCAGCCGCCTGCGTGGTGCCTACGCTCTGGCTGTGGTTCATGCCGATGAACCAGACCATCTGGTGGTCTGCCGGGAAGGCAGCCCGCTGGTTATCGGCGTAGGCATTGGTGAAACCTTTATCGCGTCTGATCAACTGGCCCTGCTGCCGGTTACCGACCGTTTCATGTTTATGGAAGAGGGTGACATCGCGGATATCCGCCGGGATAGCACTCAGATTCACGACCGGGAAGGCACACCGGTTGAGCGCAAGATCATACGTTTTGAACACAGTGCGGACTCCGCTGAAAAAGGCGAATACCGTCACTATATGCTCAAGGAAATCTATGAGCAGCCCCGCGTTATCAAAGCGACCACGGAAGGCCGGGTAACCAGCGCCCATGTCCTTGAACAGGCGCTTGGTACATCTGCCGAAAACCTGCTGAAAAGTGTGCGCCATGTGCAGATTATTGCCTGTGGCACCAGCTACCATGCCGGTATGGTGGCTCGTTACTGGATTGAGGATCTGACCGGTATACCCTGTTCTGTGGAAGTGGCGTCTGAATTCCGTTACCGCAAACATGTGATTCAGCAGGACACCCTGTTCCTGTGCATTTCTCAGTCTGGTGAAACCGCCGATACGCTGGCCGCACTGCGCCAGGCAAAGAAAGCCGGATTCCTCGCTGCGCTGGCCATCTGCAACGTACCGGGTAGTTCGCTGGTGCGGGAATCCGATCTGGTGATCATGACCCAGGCCGGGCCGGAAATTGGCGTTGCCTCGACCAAGGCATTCACCACGCAACTGACCGCCCTGCTGATCTTCACCCTGGCTCTCGCCCGGTACAACGGTCTGTCTGAAGAGCGGGAAGCCGAAATCGTTGAAGCCATCCACCAGGTGCCTGCACAAGTGGACCAGGTATTGGCTCTGGATGACGATATTGCCGATATGTCCCGGGCCTTTATGGATAAAAACCACAGCCTGTTCCTGGGCCGCGGTTCCCAGTTTCCGGTGGCCCTGGAAGGAGCCCTGAAGCTCAAGGAAATTTCCTACATACACGCCGAAGCCTACCCGGCCGGTGAGCTGAAACACGGGCCGCTGGCGCTGGTAGACAGCGAAATGCCGGTTGTAACCGTGGCCCCAAACAATGACCTGGTGGAAAAGCTGAAATCCAACCTGGAAGAAGTGCGGGCGCGGGGCGGTGAACTGTTTGTGTTCGCAGACAAAGCCGCCAACGTGGAACCCGAGGAAAACATCCATGTGATGCAACTGCCCTCGGTTCACGAAATAACTGCACCCATCGTTTACACCGTGCCATTACAGCTGCTGTCATATCACGTAGCCGTATTGAAAGGTACGGATGTGGACCAGCCCAGAAATCTGGCTAAGAGTGTGACCGTGGAGTAATTACCGGAGGAAACCACTCTGGTTTTTTCCGGCCCGGAGCCGCTCAAATAAAGTAACTGACCTTTTACTTTGTGTACTTATCCACTAGGTTTAAAGAGTACACATCGCAAACAAGTGTCAGTTATTTATGAAATACCTCCATCAGCAGGAAAAGTGCAGGAAGGAACAAGCCAGGGCTTTAGTAACTTTTCTGATTTCCGAGCTCATCATGGGTAGCCACCTCGCTCGAAGTATACGAGGCGTTCCCTGCGCGCCGCCTGCTGTCCAGAAAAAATTTAGCTAACCAACAATTTTTTCTGGAGACATACAATGGCTGATCTTTTCGAAAATCCCATGGGGCTGGACGGGTTCGAGTTTGTCGAATTTGCCTCACCGACACCGGGTGTTCTTGAGCCTGTTTTTGAAGCTATGGGCTTTGTCAAAGTGGCCCGGCACCGGTCCAAAAATGTGGATCTGTATCGCCAGAACGGCATCAACATTATTCTCAATCGTGAGTCCGTGGGGCCCGCTGCCTACTTTGCCAGGGAGCATGGTCCTTCGGCTTGCGGTATGGCGTTTCGTGTTCGCGATGCCCATCAGGCCTATGATCGTGCGCTTGAACTGGGTGCGGAGCCCATCGACATACCTACGGGGCCGATGGAATTGCGTTTGCCCGCCATTAAAGGGATAGGCGGCGCGCCTCTGTATCTCATCGATCGTTATGGTGACCAGGGCTCCATCTACGATATCGATTTTGAATACATTGTGGAGGACCGGTATCCCGACGGCACTGGCCTGCAGCTCATTGATCACCTGACGCACAACGTTTATCGCGGGCGAATGGCGTATTGGGCTGAGTTCTATGAGCGGCTTTTCAATTTCCGGGAAATCCGTTATTTCGACATTAAAGGTGAGTACACCGGGCTGACGTCAAAGGCGATGACGGCGCCCGACGGCATGATTCGAATTCCGCTGAATGAGGAGTCATCGCAGGGGGCCGGGCAGATAGAGGAGTTCCTGCTGGCGTTTCAGGGTGAAGGTATTCAGCATATTGCATTCCTCAGTGATGATCTGATTACCACCTGGGACAAGCTGAAGAAGCTGGGCGTACCCTTTATGGACCCGCCGCCTGCCACCTACTACGAGATGCTGGAAGAACGTCTGCCCAACCATGGTGAGCCGGTCGGGGAGCTGAAGGCAAGGGGCCTGTTGCTGGACGGAACCACTGACGGAACCAGGCGGTTGCTGGTACAGATTTTCTCAAAGCCACAACTGGGCCCGGTATTCTTTGAGTTTATTCAGCGCAAAGGTGATGACGGCTTTGGAGAAGGGAATTTCAAGGCGCTCTTCGAATCCATTGAACGTGATCAGATCCGGCGCGGTGTACTGGACGCCAGCAAGATGTAAAAGCCTCCTGATACCGTCACACCCGGAGGGGTAGCCCCCTGGGTGTGGCTCAGGATTGCCGGGCATCCGGCTGGCAATCTGGCCGGGCGTCGGCGAAGCTCTTCAGCGTGTCACAATGGTTGGCAATGCGCAGAATGGTCGGGTAGTCGCTCAGGTCGCAATCAAAGCGTCGCGCATTGAATACCTGCGGCACCAGGCACATATCAACCAGCGTGGGCATGTCGCCGTGACAGAACTCCCCGGTTTCCGGTGAATCGGCAAGCAGCCTTTCCAGCGCGCCGAAGCCCTCATGTATCCAGTGTCGATACCAGGTCAACTTGCTTTCTTCATCAACGCCAAGCTCACCGGTAAGGTACTTGAGTACCCTGAGATTGTTGATTGGATGAATCTCGCTGGCGATAAGCTGGGAGAGAGCCCGAACCCGGGCACGCCCTGCTGCATCGCTTGGAAGCAGCGGCGGTTCTGGCCATCGCTCGTCGAGGTATTCGCAGATCGCAAGGGACTGGATCAGGCGTATGCCGTCGTCTGTTTCCAGCACCGGGACCAGCCCTTGTGGGTTTCGTGCGAGATTATCCACCCCGCGCTGTTCGCCGCTGACCAGATTGACTGCACTCTGCTCGTAAGCAAGGCCTTTCAGATTAAGCGCAATGCGCACCCGGTAAGCCGCTGAAGAACGAAAGTAGCCGTATAGTTTCATTGTGCCCGCCGTTCAGTCCACTTTGTATTGCACTACCTGCTGGTCAATAGCCCCAAAGATAGTGTTGCCCTCGCGATCAAACATTTCGATGCGCACACGGTCTCCAAAGCGCAAGAAGGGTGTGGTGGTTTCGCCATGGGTAATTTTCTCGACCATGCGCACTTCTGCCAGGCAGCTATAGCCTACGCCGCCTTCAGCAACTGGCTTGCCTGGCCCTCCATCTTTTCCCGGGTTTGAGACGGTGCCAGAACCAATAATAGCACCGGCTCCCAGGTGCCGTGTTCTGGCGGCATGGGCAACAAGCTCCGGAAAACTGAATACCATATCGGGGCCAGCCTCAGGCGCGCCGAATTTTTCGCCATTGATATGCACCGTTAGCGGTAAATGCACTCGACCGTCCTGCCAGGCCTCGCCTAGCTCGTCCGGAGTCACGGCAATGGGTGAGAAGCTGGATGCAGGTTTCGCCTGAAAGAAGCCAAAGCCTTTTGCCAGCTCGCCTGGGATCAGGGCACGCAGGCTGACATCATTCACAAGCATGATCAGTTTGATGTGATTCATTGCCTGGCTGGCATTGGTTGCCATAGGTACATCGTCGACAACAACCGCGATCTCGCCTTCCAGATCGATCCCGTGGTCCTCGCTGATGGCTTCAATGTCACCTGTGGGTGCCAGGAAACTGTCGCTGCCGCCCTGGTACATCAGCGGATCGGTCCCGAAAGTTTCGGGCATCTCGGCGCCGCGTGCCTGGCGAACCAGTTGAACATGATTGAGATACGCGGAACCGTCTGCCCACTGGTAGGTGCGAGGTAGCGGAGAATGCAGTGATGCCATATTAAGTTCGAATGCGTCTGTGATCTGGCCATCGTTTAGTCTGGCATAAACGTCCTCAAGCTCTGGCGCAAGGTCGTTCCAGGTTTCGATGGCCTGCTGAAGCGTATGGGCAATCCGGGGTACACGCACCCCATGGGATAAATCGCGTGAAACCACAATAAGCTGGCCGTCACGGCCCTGATTGAGCGTCGCAAGTTTCATAAATAAGTCCTTGTTCCTGTGTTGAAGGGTATTGGTTTCAGCGTTGGTTCGGGTTGAAATGCGACTTCAGCCCGGCCCATACATCAATGTAGTCCCGCTGGCGGAAATCCGCGTCCAGTGCAGCGCGGGTTGGCGGGAACACGTAGCGGCTTTAAAACATAAACGCCAGGGTATCGCTCAGGCGCTGTGGAGCCAGTTCGGCCGCCGATGCTTTGTTGAACGTATCGGCATCCGGGCCATGGGGCGACATGCTGTTGTGAAGGCTGCTGCCTCCGGGCAGAAAGCCTTCAGCTTTGGCATCGTATTCGCCATGAATCAGCCCCATAAACTCACTCATCAGGTTGCGATGAAAATAAGGGGGGCGGAACGTTCCCTCGGCCACCATCCAGCGGGGTGGAAAGATCACGAAATCAACATTAGCGGTGCCCGGAGTGTCCGATACCGACGTCAGCACGGTAAAGATCGACGGGTCCGGGTGATCAAAGCTGACAGTGTTGATGGTATTAAAGCGAGCCAGGTTATATTTGTAAGGCGCGTAATTGCCATGCCAGGCCACAACATCCAGCGGAGAGTGGTCCAGTTTTGTCGCCCAGAGCCGACCGGAAAACTTCGCGATGACTTCGAAATCTCCGGAGACATCCTCGTAAGATGCCACCGGTGTCAGGAAATCCCGTGGATTGGCCAGACCGTTTGCGCCTATGGGGCCCAGATCCGGCAGTTCGAGGGGGCTACCGTAGTTTTCACAGATATAACCCCGGGCTGCTTCAGTACCTTTTCCGAGCCGGACCTGGAATTTGATGCCGCGTGGGATGACGGCGATTTCCCCTGCATCTAACTCCAGCACACCCAGTTCGGTGCAGACGGTAAGCTTGCCCGATTGAGGCACAATTAACAGCTCACCGTCAGCATCGTACATAAAACGCTTTTGCATACAGCGATTGATTGCGTAGATATGTACACCACAACCGGTTTGTGCCGACGCATCGCCATTCACGGCGATGGTCATCAGCCCATCAATAAAGTCGGTCGGTTCGGCAGGCAGTGGGCGTGGGTCCCAGCGCATCTGATTCGGATCGGCCGCAGGCTCACTCGGGGGAGCGGTAGCCAGTAAGCCGGCAGGCAGGGGTTCATAAGCACTCTGGGCGGCGGACGGCCTGATGCGGTACAACCAGCTGCGAAGATTCTGGCTGCGAGGGCTAGTGAAAGCCGAACCGCTTAGCTGTTCCGCGTACAGGCCATAGGGGCACCGCTGCGGCGAGTTCTGGCCCACCGGCAGCGCTCCGGGTAAGGTTTCGGTTGCATGATGATTACGGAAACCGGTGAGGTATTCACGTGGTTGGTTATCCATGGTGGTTTCTCGTTGTAAGCCATTAAAAGTTACAAATGAAACTAAATAAAGGCTAGGTGTCGGGTGTAAGGTTCGTCAAGCGAAAAACGGAAAACAGCGTTATAAATATCTATATGATGGGGTAGTGGCCCAGTCTGGAGAGTCTATATGTCGTTAAACCGTAACGAGAGCGGAAGCCCGCTGAATGAGGCAAAACCGGCTTCTGAATCAGAGCTTGATCTGAACCGGTTTCTTCCTTACCGCATGAACCGGTTGGCCGATCGCATAAGCGATAAACTGTCGACGTTGTACGGCAGACATTATGCGCTCAATGTTGCGCAATGGCGGATACTGGCGTGGCTGGGCTACGATGAAAACCTTACGGCCAAGATGATCTGTCGCTATACGAATATGGATAAGGTGCGTGTTTCCCGGGCGATACAGTCTCTCGAAGAGCGCAATCTGCTTATCCGGTCCCCTTCGCCCCAGGATCAGCGCGTGCATGTATTGATCCTGACTGATGCCGGACAAAGGTTACTGGCGGAGCTGATACCTCAGGCTCAGGCGTGGGAAACAGAACTTCTGTCGGTACTCACATCCAATGAGTATCGGGACTTGTTCAGTATAATGGATAAGCTTGAACGTCAACTTGAACTCCTGCCGTAATGCCTCAGCAACAACGACTAGTGTTTCGTCTGTTTAATTCGCTTGTTCATGTTGGGTATAATAAGAGCTATACATCAGCAATAAAAGGCTCCCATCGTGG
>CAYUTG010000111.1:4235-9317 GCA_964447555.1 uncultured Marinobacter sp. | reverse complement strand
TCGATCAGTGTGGTGCGAATGTCCAGGTCTCTGTCCAGTGTGCGGCGCAAGTCGCCATCGGTGAACACGCCGGTAAGGTTGCCGTCAGCGTCGGTAACGGTTGTCATGCCGAGACCCTTGCGGGATATCTCCAGCAGCGCGCCGCTGAGTGTGGTGCCCTCAGTAACCCGGGGAATATCGTCGCCGGTATGCATAATGTCAGACACCCGCAATAACAGACGCCTCCCCAGGCTGCCACCGGGGTGGGAAAGGGCAAAGTCTTCCATGCTGAAGCCCCTGGCTTCCAGCAGCGCGACCGCCAGTGCATCGCCCATGACCAGTGTGGCGGTGGTGCTTGAGGTGGGTGCCAGGCCCAGTGGGCAGGCTTCAACTTCGACGCTGACATCCAGGTTAGCCGTTGCTTCTTTGGCCAGCGTTGATTGCGGGTTGCCTGTCATGCTGATCAGCGGCACGCCCATGCGTTTGATCAGCGGTAGTATGGTAACCACCTCATGGGTATTGCCGCTGTTTGAAATGGCAATAACAACGTCCTGGCTGGTAATCATGCCAAGGTCGCCGTGGCTGGCTTCTCCGGGGTGTACAAAAAACGCGGGGGTGCCTGTGCTGGCCAGGGTAGCGGCAATTTTAGAACCAATATGCCCGGATTTCCCCATGCCGGTCACAACGACGCGGCCATTGCAGGCCATGATGGCTTCGCAGGCTTTGGTAAACTGACTGTCAATGCGGCCTTCCAGGGCCTGGATAGCATCGCGTTCGATGCGAATGGCGCTCAGGGCCGCGGTACGAAAATCTTGTGACATGTGCTCGGTCATCTGGCGTGTGGCCTGGTTTGCGTGTGTAAATGCGCACTGAAGCCGCAGGGTGGTGCGGTCAGCGAAGACTCGGTAAAACCTGCCGGGAGTATATCATTTTCAGCAGAAATCGCCGTCGGGTTACAGAAAGTTCAGTCAAACTGATCGTGGTATTCAATACATTTAATGTCTGGTGGATTGAGCTTCTGTTGTCCTTGCCTTACTGTAGCCACTCTCTGAAAGGGAAGGTCTATGGCTTCATCCGCTTATATATCATTGAAAGACGTTGTTTTCTCCCGGTCCGGGCGGCGCATTTTTAACGGGGTTTCGGTCGATATCCCCCGTGGTAAAATAACCGCCATCATGGGGCCCAGTGGAACGGGAAAGACAACGCTGTTGCGCCTTATCGGGGGTCAGATCCGGCCAGATTCAGGCAGCATTCTGGTGGATGGCCACGAGGTTTCGAAGCTGAAGCGTAAAGCTTTGTACGCCCTGCGAACAAAGATGGGCATGTTGTTTCAGAGTGGAGCCCTGTTTACGGATCTCAGCGTATTTGAGAATGTTGCGTTTCCCCTGCGGGTGCACACGCCGCTGCCTGAAGACATGATTCACGATATTGTGCTGATGAAGCTGGAAGCCGTTGGCTTGCGAGGTGCCCGCCACCTTATGCCATCGGAGCTGTCTGGTGGCATGACCCGCCGGGTTGCCCTGGCACGGAGTATTGCTCTGGATCCTGAATTGATTATGTATGATGAGCCTTTCACCGGCCAGGATCCTATCGCAATGGGGGTGCTGGTAAAGCTGATTCGCGACCTCAACAGTTCCATGGGGCTGACCAGCGTACTGGTATCCCATGACGTGCCTGAGTCCCTCAGTATTTGTCATTACGCTTGCATCATTGCCGATGGCGCGGTTATCGGGCAGGGCACACCGGATGAACTCCGGCAACATCCGTCAGAACAGGTTCAGCAGTTTTTACAGGGCCAGCCAGACGGTCCCGTACCCTTTCATTACCCTGCTGCGGAGGCCGCGGCAGATTTTGGCATAACCGGAGGTGCCTCTTGATCGACCGAGTTGCATCGCTAGGGCGGGCGGGGCTTGATGTTGTTTCCTCTGTTGGCCGGTCTGGCAAATTCCTGTTTGGCGTTCTTGCCGGAGTGCCTCGCCCGGCCACCGGCTTTCCGTTGCTGGTCAGGCAGATTTACGCAGTGGGTGTTCTGTCGCTCGCTATTGTGGTGGTTTCCGGGTTATTTATCGGGATGGTGCTGGGCCTTCAGGGTTACAGCATTCTGAGCGATTTTGGTTCAGAGGCTGCGATAGGTCAGATGATTTCACTGACGCTGGTCCGGGAGTTGGGGCCGGTGGTCACTGCCCTGTTGTTTGCCGGTCGGGCAGGCTCTGCGTTAACGGCCGAGATCGGGCTGATGAAAGCCACGGAACAATTGTCCAGCATGGAAATGATGGGGGTGGATCCCCTGAAGCGCGTGATTGCGCCCCGGCTCTGGGCAGGTTTCCTGACCATGCCGGTGCTGGCCGTTATTTTCTCGGTTGTTGGTATATGGGGCGGAATGCTGGTCGGTGTTGACTGGCTGGGCGTATTTGAGGGCTCATTCTGGGGCAATATGCAGTCATCGGTAGACTTTGTTGATGATGTGATGAATGGCGTCATCAAAAGTGTTGTGTTCGGGATTGTCTGCGCCTGGATTGCCGTTTATCAGGGCTACGATTGCGTGCCGACATCTGCCGGAATCAGCTCAGCAACCACGAAAACAGTTGTGTATTCCTCTCTGGCGGTGCTGGGGCTGGATTTTGTATTAACCGCGGTCATGTTTGGTAATTTCTGAATCAACCGTTAACGATTATACCGGGAGCCGGTAATGGCACAGAGAACAACAGAAATCATTGTCGGGCTGTTTATGCTTGCAGGTTTTGCAGCCTTGCTTTTTCTTGCTTTGCAGGTGAGTGGCCTGTCACCCAAGGCTGCTGAAAGCACCTATACGGTGTATGCCAATTTCAATGATACCGGGGGTTTAACCCCGAGAGGCCGGGTGTCCATGGCCGGTGTAACCGTAGGCAGTATTGATTCCATCGAACTGACCAAAGATACTTTTCAGGCGCGGGTTACCATGTCCATTTATTCCGATGTTGATAATATCCCGGCAGACAGTTCCGCAGTAATACGTACATCCGGGTTGCTTGGTGAGCAGTACATTGACATATCCGTGGGTGGGGATATGGAGTCGCTTCATGACGGTGACACGTTTTACTCAACCCAGTCGGCCATGAACATTGAACGGCTGATCAGTAACTTCGCATCTGGTAAATAATAGCTGCTAACAGGAGAGTCTGATGCCTGCGATGAAACAACGTTTGTTCCTGCTTGTTGCGCTGGTACTGATGTTTGCCGGCCCCGCACGCGCTGCGGATGAAGCCAGTGAGTTGCGCGATTACGTAAACGACAATGCTCAGCGCTTTGTTGAAAAGCTTAATAAAGACAAGGGGTTGTACAAAACAGATCCTGAAGCCTTTTACAAAAGCATGGACGCCGCACTGAGGGATTTTGTCGATTTCCGGCGAATTGCGGCCCGGGTGATGGGCCGCTATGCCCGACAGACAACCCCGGAGCAGCGGGATGAGTTTGTAGCAAAATTCAAGCGCAGCCTGTTCGACAGTTACGCGCAGGCGCTGGTCAATGCCGACGACTTCAGGATTGTGGTCAAAGATGCCGTTATTAATCCGCAGGACGACGGGCGCGCATCGGTTCAGATGGAAGTTATCAGTTCGGCGGGAAACCGCTACCCCGTTACCTACTCCATGTATAAAAACAAAGAAGACCGATGGATGATGGAAAATGTGATTGTGGAGGGGGTTAATATCGGGCTGGCATTCCGTGATCGCTTTGCCCAGGAAATGGAAGAGAATCGCGGGCAGATTCAAGCGGTTATTGATGGCTGGAGCGACGCCGTAAAATCGTTCAACCTTGATGAAGAAGCAAAAAAATCATGACGCAGGCGCAGGCTCAACTGGCTGAGAATGTGCTGGTCGTAAGTGGTGCCGTTACTGCTCAGACAGTGGGTGCACTGCGGGCCAGAGGCGAGAAGCTGATCAGTACGGCCGGCAAAGAGCTGGTGGTTGATCTGAAGCGCCTGGAAACCGCTCACAGCGTTGTTTTGTCGATGTTGCTATGCTGGCAGCGCCTGGCGCGCCAGCGTGGTGTTTCCCTTTCATACCGTGCAGTCAGTGAGCGCCTGACATCGCTTGCAGCACTGAGTAATCTTGGCAGCCAGTTGCCTGGTTTTGATTCCGGCTCGGTTTCTGCCCACCACTGAGCCTTCTGCTCTCGCCCGGTTACCGAATGGTAAAGCTGACCCGGGCGTCGGAATTGGTTACAATCCCGCCCTTGATTTCAAAATACCCGAGGATGTCTTATGAACACCACTGAAGTTGCTGCGCTTGTTCAGGAAGCGTTGCCCGGCTGCGAAGTTCAGGTACAGATTGACGGTACCCATTATCTGGTCGTTGTGGTGAGTGACGAGTTTGAGGGGCTGCCAACCATTAAGCGGCAACAACTGATAAACAAGGCTCTGTTTCAGCAGGTTATGGATGGCACAATCCACGCCCTCCATCCAAAAGCCTTTACGCATGCCGAATGGGCCGAACGCCAGGGCTAAGCCGCCCACACCAAACAGGAATCTTATTTGTGGATAAACTTCTGATCCGAGGCCATAAACCTCTGGAAGGCGAGATTCGGATTTCCGGTGCCAAAAACGCCGCGCTGCCCATTCTTGCAGCGACACTGCTGGCGGATGAGCCGGTCACCGTAGGCAACCTTCCGCACCTGCACGACGTAACCACCATGATCGAGTTGCTCGGGCGCATGGGTGTGGAACTGATGATTGATGAAAAAATGAGCGTGGAAGTTCACGCCAATACCATCAAGCAGTTTCACGCGCCTTATGAGCTGGTAAAAACCATGCGTGCCTCCATTCTGGTTCTTGGGCCCATGGTTGCGCATTTTGGTGAAGCCGAGGTTTCCCTGCCCGGTGGTTGTGCCATAGGTAGCCGCCCGGTAAACCTGCATATTCAGGGCCTTGAGCAAATGGGCGCGGATATCAAAGTGGAAAATGGCTATATCAAAGCCAGGACTAACGGCCGCCTGAAGGGCGCGCACATTTTCATGGAGCCAGTGACGGTAACCGGCACTGAGAACCTGATGATGGCCGCGGCGCTGGCCGATGGTAAAACCATTCTTGAAAACGCCGCCCGTGAGCCAGAAGTGGTCGACCTGGCT
>CAYUTG010000111.1:0-4225 GCA_964447555.1 uncultured Marinobacter sp. | reverse complement strand
CCATGGGCGCGAATATCACTGGCCACGGCACCGCAACCATTGAAATTAACGGTGTTGAACGCCTGCATGGCTGCCATTACGACGTACTGCCAGACCGCATTGAAACCGGAACTTATCTGGTTGCTGCTGCGGCAACGGGTGGCAGGGTCAAACTGAAAGATACCCGGGCCGATCTTCTGGACGCCGTGCTGCTCAAGCTGGAAGAGGCTGGTGCCCACGTCACTTCCGGCCCAGGTTGGATTGAGCTGGACATGAAAGGCCAGCGCCCGAAAGCGGTTAATCTGCGTACAGCGCCATACCCCGCTTTCCCGACTGATATGCAGGCCCAGTTCGCTGCCATGAATGCGGTGGCGGAAGGTACTGGCACCATCGTTGAGACGGTGTTTGAGAACCGCTTTATGCACCTGCAGGAACTGATCCGCATGGGTGCGGACATCACTCTGGAAGGCAATGCGGCCATTATTAAGGGGGCAGACCACCTCACGGGTGCGCCGGTGATGGCAACCGACCTGCGGGCATCGGCAAGCCTGGTTATCGCAGGCCTTGTGGCTGAGGGCGACACCATTGTTGACCGCATTTATCATATTGACCGCGGTTATGAGTGCATTGAGGAAAAGCTGCAACTGCTGGGTGCAAGTATTCGCCGCTTGCCGGCATAACTGATACAAACGGGAAACCGGAAGGACGCATGACAGATTCCATCACCATTGCTTTGTCGAAGGGGCGAATTCTTGAGGAAACTCTGCCGTTGCTGGCAGAGGCAGGGGTTGAACTGGTTGACGATATCAAGAAGTCCCGGAAACTGGTGTTTCCAACCACAGACCCGGCAGTAAGGATACTGGTGATCCGGGCTACGGATGTGCCTACTTACGTTCAGTACGGTGGTGCAGATCTGGGTGTAACGGGCAAAGATGTCTTGATGGAGCATGGTGGTGTGGGGCTTTATGAGCCGCTGGACCTGAATATTTCCCGTTGCCGTTTGATGACCGCTGGTGTGAAGGGAAAGGCCACTCCCCCAGGGCGAATCAAGGTGGCCACCAAGTTTGTCAACCTGGCCCGCCGCTACTATGCAGCACAGGGGCGGCAGGCAGACATCATCAAGCTATATGGTGCGATGGAGCTGGCGCCGATTCTGGGGCTGGCAGATGAAATTGTTGATATTGTCGATACCGGCAACACACTGAAGGCAAATGGCCTGGAAGCGCGGGAGCTTATTGAGAATATCAGTACCCGGCTGGTGGTTAACCGGGCCTCAATGAAGATGAAACACGGCCAGATAAACCCCATTATTGAAAAAATGGCGGCGGCGGTGGATAAGCGTAAATAGCCTTATGGCTTCCGACGCGTTCAGGAATGGCTTTTGGCACACTTTGGAGTTTGAAACCTTTGGAACCCGCTTTCCAAAACCCGCTCAAGCACGTCCATGTGGCGCTTGAGCTCCGCCATCCATGGCTCCGCACAGTTTTGGAAGGTGGTACCCAGTGACACCGGCCTCTGAATGTACCTCGCCAGTGCAGTATTGTCAGGTAATCGCCTCAAAGATGGCTACAACAGTAATAATAACTGGTGCCCATATTTGGGCCACGAATCGCCAGGCTCTTGGCGCGTTGCGCATTTCCATAAAGTGATCGACCAGCAGCAGGGCTTTGATTATCACCATTGCAAACACCAGCCACACCAGAAATTCCACTCCCATCCCCGCCTGAAGGGCGAATACCGGCAGGGCTGTGCAAATCATCAAGGCAAAATAAACCGTCAGCATTGGAAAACCTCCTCAGGACAGCACGTAAAGTATCGGGAACAGCACCAGCCAGACCAGGTCGACCATGTGCCAGTAGCAGGCACCGGATTCCATGCTATTCATGTCTGAGCCGTCATACTCACCACTGCGAACTTTGACAGCCAGTACCGCCAGAATAATCTGCCCCAGTACCACATGCATAAAGTGAAAGAAGGTCAGAAAGAAGTAGAACATGAAGAAGGTGTTGGTGCCCAGGTTGTAACCTTTGCCATACAGATCGACGTATTCCCACAGTTTGCCAACGGTATAAATGCAGGATACTGCAAGAGCCAGCCAGAGCCGCCACTGGGCACCCGTAATCCGGTGCCTGACCTGGTGTGCCGCCGTGGCTACCAAGTAACTGGCACTGATCAACGCGGCGGTGTTCAGCAGGCCGGTCCAGGGGTGAAGGGCCTGGTGTCCGGTATGAAATGTTTCCGGGTCCATGCTGCGGGCGACGGCGAAGCCGATGAACATAATGCCGAACACAGTCAGTTCCGCGAAGATAAACAGCCAGACAGCAATATCTCCAGGCAGGTAGCGGGCAACGTCAGTATCGTTATTTGTCATGATCAGTTCGTCAGGTTCAGATAGAGTTTGGGAAGTTGTAAAGGCAACTGAGACGGGTCGCGGATGACCACGAAATTGCTGGAACCAAAAACGTAGGGCAGGTACTCGCTGGCTTCCGTATCAATGGTGACGCAGAAGGGGGTCAGCCCGGCCCGTTGGGCTTCCTGAACCGCCATTCGAGTATCTTCCACACCATAGCGCCCCTCATACAGGTCCAGATCGTTAGGTTTGCCATCGGTCAGCAGTAACAGAATTTTCTGGTGTTCATGGCGTTTCTGCAGTTGCTTCGTGGCCTGGCGAATGGCGGCACCCATGCGGGTGTAATAGCCAGGTTCCAGTGCCTGAATGCGGCCACGAATGGTGCCGGTGTAGGCTTCATTAAAATCCTTGATGTGATGAAACCGGACATGGTCCCGGCGCCGGGATGAGAAGGCAAACAGGGCAAACGGGTCCTGGCTGGCCTGCAGCGCTTCGCTCAGTAACTGGAGGCCATCCCGCACCACGCCGATGACTGTATTGTGGTTGTCGATGTAGGTTTCGGTAGACAGGGAAATGTCGGCCAGAACCAGGCAGGCCAGGTCACGCCGGGTTTGTTGGCAGTGGCGAAACAGTTTCTGATCAATAGCGCCGATACCTCGGCGGCGCTGTACCTCGCGCTCCAGGCAGGCGTCGAGATCCAGTTCTTCGCCTTCCGTTTGCCGGCGCTGCCATTGTTTCAGGGGCTTCAGGGCACGGAACTGCCGTTGCAGGCGTTTGGCGGGCCGGCTCAGGGATTCGGGCAATTCGGCCGGCCCGGCCTCTCGTGACAACATGGGCTGAACACAGACAAATTTTTCACGGTAACTCTGGCTGCGCCAGTCCCATTCGGGGAAGTGAATGCCCGGCCCCAGTCGCAGGTCGTCGTTTTCCTCCGAGGGCAGGTCCAGATCGAACTTGATGGACGATGAGGCGTTTTTGCGGTCGTTCGACACCGAGATCATGTCCATGTCATCGGCCACCGATTCAGCATCTTCTTCTTCGGTATCGTCACCGGCCCGGTCAACCGGAATGAATTCGCTCCATGAAAACAGACTCTCCAGCCGGAAGATCATCAGCCCCTGGTCCCGGTCGAAATCTTCAACCCGCTCTGCTTTTCGCCGCTTGTTTTTCCTGGGCTGGCCTCCGGGGCCGCCAGACTGGGTTTCGTCGTCACCGGTTACCGGTTTCCCAGCGCGGCCTGTGGACAGGGCAGGGTACAACCACAGAATAACCGGCCAGGGGTCCGTGTCTGCAAGGGGCAGCGTCTGAACGCTGCCGGGATGAATCAGGGCTTGCCGAATGGCGAGTTCCCGGGAGGCTTCTTGGCCTTCCAGGCTGTCTGGGTCCGGGCGCCATTGCAGGGCCTGTGTGACCAGGCGCTGGTAAATATGTTCCAGCCCGGGCCATGTCGCCAGTACGCGCTGTACCAGTGCCTGATTGCTGGTGAACCAGTTGGTATCGTCTGGTGCCGGGGTGGCTGCCAGTGCGGCGAGCCAGAGGTAGAGGTCCCGGTTCAGGTGTTTTGAGGGAAACAGCGCCAGGCGTTCTGGCAGGCGTAAATTTTCATCATCACGCCAGGCCATTTCAAATTTGCGGTGTGTGCCCGCCAGCTTCTGAAGAAACCGCCGGCGAACCCGGAAATACCGGGGTTCGGCGGGCACAAGAATGAGGGCCGGGTCACCACCCAGGGCGCGAAATAGTATTCCCAGTCCGCGGGCTTCATCTTTCAGAAAAACCGCGTGCTCAGGAAACTCGCCCAGAGCGTGGCGTGTAATGTACTTGTGCCACTTGTACCCGACCCACTCTTCCATCTCAGGCGTCCGCCGTGGCGGGGCCACGAACTTCTTCAGAGGCGGT
>CAYUTG010000110.1:0-9343 GCA_964447555.1 uncultured Marinobacter sp. | reverse complement strand
CGGGCTGTTGCTGACGCCTCTGCTGATCTGAGACGCACTGTTCAGATACGGAGCAACAGCATTAAAAACCCCTCACAAACAACAATCTTCGTCTATAGTGGTCAGACATATATAAGGAATGTCTGATCAATGTCTGAACCCGCTCAAGGAACGCGCCGGTCTCATTTTGTCCTAACTACAATGACCGGCGTTGGTGTCTTTTTGCTGTATACCTTGCTGGTGCTTACGATAGTGGTCCAAAGTCTGCTGGCAGCGCAGCAGGAAAAACTGGATGCCATGTTTACCGAGTCCCTCAAAATCGTTCAGGAGGGCAGAACCGCCATCACACGGCTGAATGCGCTCGGGTTCAGCCACTGTGACCAGACCACTCTGAACGCCATGCAGCGTCAGCTATTTCGTTCCAGCCGGGTTCGCGACATAGGTTTTGTCAGGAACAATGCCGTGGTGTGTACAACCAGTGCTGGCATTCTGAAAGAACCGTTCAAGCAGAAGCCCTGGAGTTTTATCGGGCCGGAAGACTTCAAATACTGGTCAGCAGTACCACTGATTCTTTTTGACGGTAAAGTTCAGGCGCCACTTCTGGAAAAAGGGCAGTTTAACGCCATTCTGGATAGCCGCTGGCTGGAGCAACAGTCCACGCCGGGTGAGCGTCGGGAGCTTATTGTTCAGAACCGGTCAACAAAAGCTCATTATGCCTATGGCGATGAGGGTATTTTCCGAAGCCTGAAAAACGATTCAGGGCAGCAGGTTTCACTTTCCACCGTTTATTCTGAAGCCTGCAGAACAACGCCGCCCTTCTGCGCAGCGGTGGAATCAGAAAACCTGCCAGTTTTAAAACGCAATCTGCCTCTGGTCATTCTGCTGGTGCTTATTGGTATCACACTCGGTTCAGCAGCAGCTCGAACGCTCTCTGTGGTGCTGAGGAAACGCCGGAGTACAAAAAACCGGGTTATCCGTGGTGTAAAACAGGATGCCTATTACCCGCTTTACCAGCCCATTGTCGATCTTGAAACCGGTGACATTGTCGGGTGCGAAGTGCTGGCCCGTTTCAGGGACAGCCACGGTGCTATCTACCCCGATACCTTTATCCCCTTGCTTGCCAAAGCACAGCTTGGCTGGCCTTTTACTGAACTCATCATGCAAAAAACCCTGGCAGAACTTAACCCCTTAAATCATTTACCTGATGGGTTCAAAATACACATCAACCTCTACCCTTCCGATATTGCCACGGGCCTGCCCAGGGATTCAGACATTACCCGGGCCCTGGCAGAATCCCGCTTTCAGGTTGCGTTTGAAGTCACCGAAGATGAGCAGTTGGATACCTCGGCAGCGAAAGACTGCCTTGACTGGATAAAGCAGAAGGGAATTGAGCTGTCGGTGGATGACTTCGGCACAGGCTATTCCAACCTGTCCAAATTAAAAGATCTTGAGTGCAGTACCCTGAAAATAGACCGGAGCTTTGTGTTTGATATTGATGCCGGCGGCCTTGGGTACATCCTGGTTCCCCACATGATCAAACTTGGCCGGGAACTGGGCATGGATATAGTAACAGAGGGAGTTGAAACCCTAGCCCAGGCAGACATCGTTAAAGCTATGGGCGCGCGTTACGCACAGGGCTGGGCTTTTGGCAGACCAATGACAGCCAAAAATTTGCATGCATTCTGCAGCAAGCATATTGAAATACCCGCTTAGCATTGCCCTTGACCAGCAGGTACGAGGCCCTTGTCAGGCCCCGTACGCGAACATCAGAACAGGCTGGCGTTCAGCCACAGGTGGGTGAGAATTGACGCGGCGTAGCCCAGTGCGATGACCGGTGTCCAGCGCAGGTGCGTCATGATTGTATAATAGCCCCGAGCCTGGCCCATAAGTGCAACGCCGGCAGCTGAACCAATGGACAGCAACGACCCACCAACCCCCGCCGTAAGCGTTACCAGCAACCACTGACCATGAGCCATATCCGGGTTCATCGAGAGCACCGCAAACATCACCGGAATGTTGTCCACAATGGCAGACAGAACGCCGATCACCACATTGGCACCCGTGTTGCTCCAGCCGCTGTAAAGCAGTTCAGAGACTTCTGCCAGATACCCGATATAGCCCAGCGCACCCACGCACAGCACCACCCCATAGAAAAACAGCAGGGTATCCCACTCGGTGCGTGCCATTGGGTTAAACACATCAAAGGGTACGGCTTTATCCAGCCGCTCCAGCAGGCGGGTATTCTGGTGCTGCTCGGCCCAGGCCCGCTCGCGGGATACCCCCCGGTTGAAACTGAGGCGCAGATAGTAACCAAGCAGTTGCAGGTACGCCAACCCCATCATCATGCCTACAACAGGTGGCAGATGCAGGAAGTTGTGGCCAAGTACCGCGGTGGTAATAGTTAACAAAAACAGCCCCACGGTACGGCGGGCACCACGCTTCATAATAACGGCTTCGCTGGCCTGCGCCGGCAACTCCCGGGGAATAGCGAAACTCATAATAATGGCCGGTACCAGGAAGTTG
The DNA here is from genome assembly GCA_964447555.1 of uncultured Marinobacter sp. Lineage (GTDB taxonomy): Bacteria > Pseudomonadota > Gammaproteobacteria > Pseudomonadales > Oleiphilaceae > Marinobacter. The sequence goes on along the minus strand of CAYUTG010000110.1, from coordinate 6,841 downwards.
ACGGCGGCCGGAATAAACAGCCGGAAGAACTCGGTAAATTCAACCACCCCCTTCTGCCAGACCATCAGGGTGGTGATATCACCAAATGGCGAGAAGGCCCCGCCTGCATTGGCAGCGACCACAATATTGATACAGCCAATGCCAATAAAGCGCGGGCTGTTTTCACCCACCTTCATCAGCACGGCACACATCAGTAGCGCGGTGGTGAGGTTGTCGGCAATCGGCGAAATAAAGAACGCCAGCAGGCCGGTAATCCAGAACAGACTAAGGTAACTGAAGCCTTTGCTCACCAGCCAGCCACGCAGAGCATCAAACAACTGGCGCTCTTCCATGGCGTTAATGTAGGTCATGGCCACCAGCAGAAACAGCAGCAGTTCTGAGTATTCAAGCAGGTTGTGTTTCAGTGCCTCATTGGCGCTTTCTGTATCACCGCTCATTGCCGAGGCGCCGGCAACAAGGAACCAGATAAGGCCGGCTGCCAGCAACACAGGCTTCGATTTGCGCAAGTGAAGCTTTTCCTCAAGCATCACGAAGGCATAAGCAATACTGAAAATAATCAGGGACAGATAGCCGACGGGATGATCTATCAGGCTTCGCCCTCCTGGTTCAGCAGCACCGGCAAATTGACTGACACCCAAAGCAAGGAATCCGGAAATAACGGGCACACAGTACCTGGGCAGAAGCCAGGCCGATGCGGTCGCAGTTGCATCTTTTGTCATTGTAAGAAAATCACCTGTATTCGTGGATAGTAGAAGAGGTCAGAAAAATGGAGGTGAATTTTAACAAATTCAGTCTGTGCACAACGTATTTTTTTGTCTCAGCTGTCCGATTTTATTCATCACTGCCATAAAATTGCGTTAAATCAAAAACTTCTTACCTTTTCTGACGGCTTGCCTTTATTTTTAAAGTTGCTATGGTTGGCCTTGAATAAATGGAGGAATAGCCATGTTCTCTTTAAATTATCTTCTGATTACCTTCCATTAGTCTGCGAGCACGGTTTATCCGATGCTCGCGGGTATCTGAATTATCTCCGAATATAATATATGAAGCACCTTTCCGGATGCCGGAAACGTGTGAATTATGCTTATTGAGAACTGTAAAAATGATGGCAGCAGCAGGCTTTAATCTCGGCATCAGAGAGGCCGAGCTTTTAAGAAGTAAATTAAGAAATATACAAAAAAATGATTTTTTGAAAACTGATAATGTTGCATCTGTTGGCAGCACTGTGACGGTGATTGATTGCATGGATTCCTCAATCATCACATTTCGCCTTGTTGAGTCTACAGAAGATCAGCATTCAGCCCCCTCAGATGTGCCCATTGCCTCACCACTGGGCCTGGCACTGCTCGGAACCTCACCTGGCAGTAAAATAAAAATGAGTATTGGAGATGAACAAAGCCAGACAATTGTACTGAGGGTCGAAAAAGAACAATAAGCGGGCAAACCGGGGGAAAATAAATGATCCGATTTATCAAACCTGGATATAAAAAATACTTAAACAAAATAAAAATACAACAGGCAATGGATAAATTACGCCTTTTAATAGAGAGTAACTACTGGAACATTTATAAACCACTACCAAAAACTTCGGATATTGCAAAACTCCTTGACCATAAAGAGCAGATCACCTTATCTGCCATATCCGGGCTGATACAGTGTGGTGTCATACTTCAGGGCCTGGACGGAGAACTGTACATAACCGCCACGGCCATGGACGTTGCGCAATAAATCCGCCTCTCCGGAGCCTGGGCTCAGGAGAGGCCTTCAACGGTTTCATCACATCTTTTTCCACACCGTCAGTTCCGAGAAACTGTGCTGGAATTTGTTCCGGGTTTCACGCATCACAAAGGGCAGCCTTTGTGGCTCGCCCTGCCGGCGGAAATAAGGGCTTAACTGTTCGGTAAGGCCATCAAGTGTCGTATAGTTTTTGCCATCCTTAACGAACCCGCCAACCCACGCTTCTTTTGGGGTGTACTCTTCCAGCCAGGTGTAGGGCGATGCAATCACCAGGAAACCGCCGTCATTCAGGCGCTCGTGAATGGTCGTCAGAAACAGGGCTGGCTGGTACAGCCGGTCAATCAGGTTGCCGGCCAGTATCAGGTCATACCCTGTGAGTTCTGGTTCCAGGTGACAGGCATCGCCCTGTTGAAAAACCAGCTTGCCAACAACGTCTTCCAGCCCGAGGGCGGCCAGGGTTCGCTCATGGTAGCTTACCAGTGCACCTTCTTCCGGCCGGGCATAGCGAATGCGTTTCTGCTCCGCCATCTCCCGGGCCTTCTGAATAAAACTGGCGGAAAAATCAACGCCGTCCACCTGATCAAAGTGCCGTGCCAGCTCAAAACTGGTGCGGCCAACTGCACAACCGATATCCAGTGCACGCTTCATGGAGTGGCCCTGCATCGCGTTAACCGCCGCCTCTGCCAGCGCTTTGGGAAAGTTGGCCTCGCCATGCCACTGATCACCAAAATGAAACTCGGAATACTGGGCAAGCGTGGTGTCGTTTTCGTAAAACTCACTGGGCTGCTGCATGGGCTGGCCTCCAAAACCAGGTATGGGTGGATTGATACACTGCAAATGCTATCGTAGAAGCAAAAGAATTACTCAACACTCTGTGACTGCCGAGCACCAGTCACTCACGATATGGACGCAACACCATGAGAACGGTCTGTATTTCTGATACCCACGGCATGCACCGCCAGCTTGCCATACCCGATGGCGACCTGCTGATTCATTCCGGTGATTGTCTGGGTGTTGGCACTCTGGAAGAGGTTGAAGAACTTGATCAATGGTTTGCAGAACTCCCCCACCCACACAAAATTCTGATTGCCGGCAACCATGACTGGTGTTTTCAGAACGACCCTGAAGAAGCCCGAAGCCGGGTTACTCAGGCCCATTACCTGCTGGACAGCGCTGTGGAGATTGAAGGGCTGAAGTTCTGGGGCAGCCCCTGGGTGCCGGCTTTCTTCAATTATGCGTTCAACCTTGAACGGGGCGAAGCTCTGGCAGAACGCTGGGCACAAATTCCCGGAGATACAGACATACTGATTACCCATGGGCCACCAGCCGGCATTCTGGACAAAATCGTCTCGCCAAATGGCACCATCATTCATCCTGGCTGCGAAGACCTTGCCAGAAGGCTCGAAATACTCTCCCCCAGGTTTCATATTTTCGGGCATATTCACGAAGGGTATGGTGAACAACGTATTGGCAACTGCCGGCACATCAATGCCAGTAGTTGCAACGGCCGTTTCAAACCTGTCAATCCACCCATTGTTCTGGATATCTGAACCCGGACAGCGCCAGGAGTACGTATTCATCATGCCCGCCATTCAGGTATGTCTCTCCCACGGACTGGAAAGCGGCCCCCAGGGCACCAAAGTTCAGGCACTGAAACAGGCCGCGGAAGCGTTTCCCGATACCACCGCGTTTGCGGTTGATCACCGCACCACCAGAGACCCGGCCGCCCGGCTGGAACAAATGCGTTCGGCAATGATCAGCGCACAGGCTGATCCGGCGCGGACTCTGCTTGTCGGCTCCAGCATGGGTGGCTGGGTGTGCGCCCAGACCAGCGCACACCTCCCGGTACTCGGCTGCTTTCTGCTGGCCCCGGCGCTTGCCCTGCCCGACTACCCCCAATCCAGCCCGCGCATTCAGGCCCGGCACTGCCAGATTATTCACGGGTGGCAGGATGACGTAGTGCCCGTTATGCCGGTACTGCAGCTGGCAATGAGCCAGAACCTGCCCGCACTGGCATTACCGGACGGACACCGGCTGGCCAACAGCCTGAGCCGCGTTGTTATTGAATTTCAAAGGTTTCTTGAGCTATGCCACGCAAGCCCGGATGCAGCCGGCCCGGCAAATGTGGAATAATTGGCGTCAGGATTCAGGACAGGGACATTCCGATGAGCAGAAGCACAACACCCAGGGCCGCCCCGGCACTCGCCTTTTTATTGATGGCACTGGTGCTTGCCAACCCGACGAAGGCAGATACCTGGAGGTATGCCCATGAGGAAAATCAAGGTGACGTTCAGGGAGTATACGCTCAGTATTTCAGGGACTACATTGAAAGCCATTCCGAACACACCCTGAAGATCTATCATTTCGGGCAGCTGGGCGAATCGGACGATATTATGGCGCAAACCAAGGTTGGCGTTCTCGATTTTGTAAACCAGTCACCTGGATTCACCGGCGCCCGGATTCCCGAAGCTCAAATCTTCTTTATTCCCTACCTGCTGCCCACCGATTACGACACCGTTGCCCGGTTCTTTCGCCAGAGCAAGGCAATCAACCGGGATTTTCCACGCCTGTATGCCAAACACAATCTGACCCTTCTTAGCATGTACCCAGAAGGAAAAATGGTGGTCACGATCGACGAGCCCTTTACCTCACTGAGTGGACTGAAAGACAAGAAAATGCGGGTGATGACCAACCCCTTGCTGGCTGCAACCTATTCGGCATTTGGCGCAGTCCCCACGCCATTACCCACGGGCAAGGTATACGGAGCACTGCAATCGAACCTGATAGACGGCCAGGAGAATCCGCTATTCTGGATTGAATCAGAAAGGCTGTATGAAGTTTCTCCAAACCTGGTGTTCACCGGCCATGGCTGGTTCACCACCGCGGTGATGGCCAATCAGGACTTCTTTAATGCACTGCCCGAAGCAGATCAGACACTGGTTCGCCATGCCGCGGATTATGCATTCGAGAAAATCATACATTACATCAATGGCCTGGCAGAGAAGTCCCTGGCCCGGATCAAAGCGGCATCCGATGAGGTGATGGTTACCCGGCTAACACCCGAACAGACCGCCACTCTAAGAGCGCGGGCACCCAGGGTTGAAAAACGTTTTGTTGAGATGACCGGCGAAACCGGCAAAGAGCTGTTGAACCAGTTCAAGAAAGACCTGCAGGAAATCCGGAACCAGCCGGCTCAATAATGGCAACAACAGCCATCGTGTTCTAGTGTAAAGACAGGGTAGCGAAGGCTACCTGATGCCTGTACCCTTTCGGTACTTATACGTAGTGTTCCGTGCTGCAATGCAGCCACGGACAGAGTCACCACAGCGGCACAACCGGTCATTTGGGCGGTACTGACAGTCGCAGAATAACAAGAGGCAAAACATGGACGAACCGGGTAAGGCCGATCAGGGCAGTGCACCGCATCGGCACAATGCTTTCCTTTCCGCGCTGAGTGCTCTTGATCAGGGGCTCGGATGGGTTGAACGCATGATCATCACAGCCTGCGTGTTGATCATGGCCCTGCTGATGAGTGGGCACGTTGTGGGTAACCTGATATTTGACCACGGGATTCCCGGCACCTACGAAGTCACCGAAATGCTGATTGTGATTATCACTTTCGTAGGCGTTGGTTACGCTGCACGTCATGCCAGGCATATTCGCATGTCGGCCGTTTACGACATGCTGAGTGGTCGCATGCGCAAAGGCCTGCTGATTATTATCAGTGTTGGTACGGCTGTACTGATGTTCTACTTTGCGTATAAATCCGCCCAGTACGACTTTGAAATTTTTAGTCGCGGGCGCACCAGCTCCTCACTGCATATCCCTCTGTGGATCGTGAACCTGGCATTGCCCATCGGATTTACACTGGCGGGCGTTCAATACGTTCTGACCACCATCCGTAATCTTTTCAGCGATGATATTTACCGTTCTTTTAATGAAAAGGAGGAGTTTTCAGATATACCTCTGGATGACAGCGGTGAAACCCATGTACCCGATGAGCCTCTTGGCCCCTGACGGTTAGTCTTAATATGCAGCCACTAATAATAAGCAAGCATTCGGTACATTCGGGGGAAAAATAATGCTGACAATGTTATTCGTAATCATGTTGGTGCTGTTGCTACTGGGGTTCCCGATGATGGTCCCCCTGGCCGTTGGCACGCTGTACATGATGTTCACTGGCATGACCTTTTTCGGTCCTGACCAGGCAGTAAGCTGGATGATTAACGGCGTGGGTAGCTGGGTTCTGGCCGCCGTGCCCATGTTTATCTTCGCAGCGGATATCCTTACCAAGGGGCACACTGCCAACCGGCTACTGGATGTGGTTGATGCCTTTACCCGCCATATACGGGGCGGCCTGCCCATAACCACTGCCGCCTCATGCGCACTGTTCGGGGCGGTGTCCGGCTCAACCCAGGCAACCGTGGTGGCTATGGGTGGCCCAATGCGCCCCAGGCTACTGGCAAAAGGCTATCCAGACAGCTTTGCGCTGGCGCTGATCATTAATGCCAGTGACATCGCCCTGCTGATTCCACCCAGTATTGGTTTCATCATTTACGGCGTCGTGATGAAGACCTCCATTGGCGATCTGTTCCTTGCCGGTGTTCTTCCCGGCCTCGTTATTCTTCTTATGTTTGCCATCTATTGCTACATTGATGCCATCGTCAGAGGCATCGATCCGGAACCAAAAGCACCCTGGAGCGAGCGCCTTCTCTCATTACGAAAAGCCATTCTGCCAATGGGCTTCCCGGTCATCGTCGTTGGCGGCATTTATGGTGGCTATTTCAGCGCAGTTGAGGCATCAGCGGTTGCGGTTGCCTATGCCCTGTTGCTGGAAGTTGTCATCTACAGAAAAGTGTCGATCCGCGATCTCGGCAGTCTGGCAATGTCCACCGGTATGATTACCGCCGTCGTGTTTATTCTGGTCTCTATAGGCGCTGCGTTTTCGCAAGCACTCGGTACTGCTGGAATACCGGAACAATTGCTCGGGCCGCTGATCGACAGCATTGGTGACAGCCAGATTCTTGCCTTAATGCTGATTGCCGCGTCGTTCTTTGTCGGCTGTATGTTCGTTGATCCAATCGGGGTTATTCTGATTCTGGTG
>CAYUTG010000109.1:4741-9357 GCA_964447555.1 uncultured Marinobacter sp. | reverse complement strand
AAAGGAGCCATGTGTGAGGAAGGCACGCCTGAACAGATTCTGACAACACCGAAGAATGACCGGACCAAAGAATTTCTCCATGCCGTTCTGCACCCGAATGACTGATCACCTGCAATATCACCGTTGACCCTTCCATGCGGGCTATATTGAAACGCCTGAGTATGAGACCCTCTCCCACATTCGCGGCCCACCTAAAGGGCCTTGTCTATCTTCAGGGAACCCATACACCATGCAAACACTGCCAACCTTCACAACTCTGCGCTCAATGCGGCAACTAACGGCACTGCTCATGCTGGCGTTTCTGCTGACCGGTTGTGGCATCAACAACATTCCCACCAATGACGAGAAGGTAAAGTCTGCCTGGTCGCAGGTTGAAAACCAATATCAGCGCCGGGCAGATCTGGTGCCGAACCTGGTCGAAACCGTTAAAGGTTTTGCCGCGCAGGAAAAGGAAACACTCACAGCCGTTATTGAGGCCCGTTCCAAAGCAACCTCCATTCAGGTTGATGAGAGCATTCTGAACAACCCCAAGAAGCTTCAGCAGTTTCAACAGGTACAGGGCCAGTTGAGTAGCGCATTGAGCCGTTTAATGGCGGTTTCTGAGCGCTATCCGGATTTGAAGTCCAACCAGAACTTTCTGGCATTGCAATCGCAGCTTGAAGGTACCGAAAACCGCATAGCGGTGGCCCGGCGCGATTTTATTCAGGCGGTAGAGCGGTACAACACCGAAATTCGCACCTTCCCCGGCAAAATCTGGCACAGCATTCTTTATAGCGATATGGAAGTGCGTGAAAACTTCAAGGCCACCACAGACAACGCCGACGAGGCTCCCAAGGTGACGTTTTAAATGCGATATTTTTCACGCCACTCATTATTCCGCACGCTTGCGGCCCTGGTCACCCTGATTGTGCTGCCGGTATCCGCCGCCCTGGCGCAGCCTGCTCCGGAATTCCCGGAACTGAGTGGCCGCGTGGTAGACAACGCCCAGATGCTGAGCCCAGCCACCGAAGCAAAAATCAGCCAGATGCTTCAGGCTCACGAGCAAAACACCACGGAGCAGGTAGTGGTTGTCACGGTGCCAGACCTACAGGGTTACGCCATAGAAGATTACGGTTATCAGCTAGGCCGGAACTGGGGCATCGGCCAGAAAGGCGAGGATAATGGCGCCCTGCTCATCGTTGCCAAAAAAGAACGCAAAATCCGGATTGAAGTGGGCTATGGCCTGGAGGGGCGTCTCACCGATGCGGCTTCAGCCACCATTATCAACCGGATTATAACGCCCGCGTTCAAACAGGGTCAGTTTGAGCAAGGTATTGCTAATGGCGCAGCTGCCATGGTGAAAGTTCTGGGCGGTGAGCCCCTGGCCACACCAGGCCGGGCTGGCAGCGCACCTCCGGAAAAGCCGAAGCCCTCCCTGGTGTTGGTGTTCTTCATGATCATTATGGCGGTTATTTTCTTCATTGGTGGTGGCCGGGGCCGTGGCGGTCGTACTGGCGCAGCCCTGTTAGGTGGCGCGTTGTTAGGTGCCAGCCTGGGTGGCCGTGGCGGTGGCTTCGGTGGTGGTGGCTTTGGCGGCGGAGGTGGCGGCTTCGGCGGAGGCGGTGCCTCTGGTGGCTGGTAACCGACAAGTGATCACCGGCAACACAGCCTTCTATTTATCAGGAAGCGATACTCCATGACATTACTGAGCAAGCAGGAACAGGAACAAGTGGCGGCCGCGATTAGTGCAGTCGAACGGGAAACCGACGCGGAAGTGGTCACCGTGCTCACTGCCCAGGCCGACAATTACGCCTATATTCCCCTGGTTTGGGCCGGGCTCCTTGCCCTTTTGGTACCCGGCATCGTCAATTACTTCACCGGCTGGCTGGCCGCAGACAACTTACTGCTCAGCCAGTGGGGCGTGTTTATCGTACTCAGCCTGGTGTTCAGGATACCCGCCTTCAACCGGCGGCTGATCCCTCGTTCCGTAGGTCACTGGCGTGCCTCCAACCTGGCCCGCCGGCAGTTTCTGGAGCAGAACCTGCACCATACAGCAGGTGCCACCGGTGTGCTGATTTTCGTGTCTGAAGCCGAGCGCTACGTTGAAATTCTGGTGGATCAGGGCATAGCCAGCCAAATCGATAACAGCGCCTGGGAATCCATCATTGCGACCTTCACCAAACAGGTAAAACAAGGCGAGACACTGCAGGGATTCATTACCAGTGTAGAAGCCTGTGGCGCACACCTGAAGGCCAAAGTGCCTGCAACCCGTCAGAAAGATGAACTACCCAATCACCTGATTATATTGCCTTAAAAGCGGCGAAAATACGGTGGCCAGAGCACAACCGAGAGCTGGCCACTGCCCCTCCTGCGTTCAGTCCTTGCCATGCGTTATCTCGTGTTTTTTTACCCGGCAGAGCCTGTGTGACACACCTCACAGTAGCTTGTAACTGGCCGCTTAGGACATGCCGAACGACCCTCTTTGCTTTCAAAAATCACCCGATTCCAACCACTATTCATAACGCAGTATCTGAAGTATGCATATCTATCCCTTACGCACGGAGTTGCACTAATGAATAACAATCATAAACAACGAATATCTGTACTGGCACGTTTACGCGCCACTCATCTGCGGTCTGTAGCCATATTGGCTGTAGCGGTTCTTTTCACCGGCTGTAGCGATCTGGGCTACCTGCTCAGCAACGACAAGGTGACAGATGCCGATAACAACAAGGTGGTTTTTGTTGGCGATTCCATCTTCGCCTTGTCTGGCGAGATACAGGACCAGCTTGAATCGAAGGCAGGTGAAACCTTCCGGCGTTACACCGTGTCCGGCGCTGAACTTACCGGACAGCTGATTGCACCGTCCATTCCCGACCAGTTCCGCGAGGCGGTCTCAGACAACCCCGACATCGACACCATTGTTGGTGACGCTGGCGGAAACGACATCCTGATTCCCGCAATCGTGCTCAACTCAAACAGCTGCAAAACACCCTGGTACCGCTTCGGAAGGCTGAGCCAGAAGTGTAAAGACTTCATTGACAACATTTACGTTGTGGGCGTGGATTTTCTTAACGAAATGGCGGAGGCCGGCGTCCGGCAGGGCATTTTGGTTGGGTACTACTACACAAAGAACGGACTGTTTCGCCTGAAAGACATGAAAGAAGCTGTTGATTATGGCAACGCTACTCTTGCCCGGGCGTGCGAAAACTCGGTGCTGAACTGCACATTTGTTGATCCCCGCCCGGTTATCAGCAAAAACGACATTATTTTCGATGGCATTCACCCCACAGACAGCGGTTCGCAGAAAATTGCTGACCTGATCTGGCCGAAGCTTCAACCCCTGCTCTGACAGTAACCGGAACCTGGTGGCCACATGCATGGCCACCAGACTTCAAAGGCAACATAATGAAACCAAAAACACGCTATGGAATTCTGGCCGCCGTCATCACAGCCGGCGCGTTCGGTGGCTACCTTTACCAGCACCAACCCGATCAACAGAAACAGCTGGCAGAAAGCACAGCCGGGCACCCTACTGAGCCTGCACAGGCATCGGCCATGCAGCCGGATGGCCCAGACACCTCGCAGCTAGCTGTAGAGCTAGCCGTGCGCTATCTGGAGCGCTACGGAGACACTATAAATGAGACGGCAACCCAGGCGCAGCTGTATAACGAACGCCGGGCGCTACTGGAACAACACCCCGAATCCGGAACCCAGCTGTTTGAGGGCGCGATTAAAACGGCATTCCCCGAACTGCACGATCAGATTCTAACCCTGATGGCCAATCTTGACCGCTATACCCAGTGGCTGGATAACCAGGAACTGCGCCTGCAGGGCCTTACTGCCTTTCAGCGGCAAATGGAGCTCTGGCAACAGCGCGAAGCCATCTTCGGAACCCTGGCCGGTGAGATATGGGGAGACGAAAAATCCTACCTGGAGGAGAAATCTCAGGTATTTCAACAAAAAGTGGCACACCTGAACACGGCCAAAGAGCTGCAACTGACAGAGTTGGCCTACCAGTTGCAGACCAGCGCCAAAGAAGTCTACGGCAGCGACGTTACCCAGCAGTTCGCAGGTTCCGGCGCTTTGGGGCATGCCCTGTTCAGCCTGGACAGCGTACAAAACCAGTTACAACAATTACCGCCAGACCAACGCCAGCAGGCCATCAACAACCTCAGGCGACAGCTGGGATACTCCAGTGGTGCAATTGAACACATGGCGAAACAGGACCAGGCCAGGGAAGAAAAGTGGCAAACGGGTAAGGCTTACACGGCTGAGCGCGATGCGCTGATGCAACGCCTGACTGGCGATGCACTCAACACAGCGTTAAGCGAATTGCGTAAAAAGCACTTCGGAATAGCGGCCCCCACCATTGCCCGGGAAGAAGAGGAGGGCTTTTACCGGTTTGAGCGGCCACGGCAGTATGGTGTGAACTAGCAAGAGCCATAGATTTAGTGGCAGCACTACTCACACCCAGACTCCCACAATTTGCTTGAACTTCCAGCCAAAAGGATCAACACTCTAGTAACACATTTCTTGCCTCTGTGAGCCACACCTTGTCTACATGTTCCAATAGCAGGGATGACCCCAAAAAAAGTCCTCCGGATGCACCGGCGGTTAATCAAGGTGCGACAACC
>CAYUTG010000109.1:1955-4731 GCA_964447555.1 uncultured Marinobacter sp. | reverse complement strand
GCCCTTCGTGCCAGCGAACAACATTTCCGGGCTTATTTTGAGCGTTCGATGTTTGGCATGGCGACTACCAGGCCAGGCAAGGGTTGGATGGAGGTAAACCAGGCTCTTTGCGACATGTTGGGTTACACAACTCAGGAACTCATGACCGCAACCTGGACCGACCTGATCCCCCCGGAGGATCTTGAAACCAGCGTTGCTCAGTATCAGCAACTGATTGACGGCACCATTGATGAACTCTCCGTAGAACGGCGCTTTATTCATAAGTCCCAGAACTTAATCGACACCCATATGGCCTTACGCGCCGTTCGGAATATGGATGGCAGCCTCGCGTATGTGGTATCGCTGATTGAGAATATTTCACTCCGGAAGCAGGTCGAGCGGCGTGAACGAATGCGACAACACACCCTTGAAAAGGTCGCCAAAGGTGGCTCTTTGAAAGAGATTATGTTGCAGGTAATCGAATCGGCAGAATCAATTTATCCCCGCTCGATGTGCTCAATTCTCCTCTTGGACAAAGAAGGAAAGCATGTTCTGAGTGGTGCGGCACCGAGTTTGCCGGATTCGTTCAACAAAGCCATTCATGGGGCTGAAATCGGCCCGGCGGCCGGATCTTGTGGAACGGCTGCCTTTCTGGGCGAGCGGGTTATTGTTGAAGACATAGCCTCGCATCCTTACTGGGAAAACTATAAAGACCTTGCGGCCATGGCAGGCCTTGGCTCTTGCTGGTCAGAACCCATCTATTCAGCCTCTGGCAGGGTTCTGGGCACCTTTGCTATTTACCGCCGCGAACCAAGCGTACCGGACGACCAGGAAATCGCACTAATTGAGAACGCTGCGAATCTGGTTGGCATCGCCATTGACAGAGTTAACGCCGAAGAGGAGCTCCATCTCGCATCGTCCATTTACAGCAACAGCGCAGAAGCGGTGCTGGTCACAGATGCCAGCAATCAGATTATTGCCCTCAACCCGGCCTTTACCAGAATAACCGGTTACACCCTGAACGACCTGCGGGGCAAAGGCCCGGGGCTTCTTCACTCAGGCCGTCATAACGCGGATTTCTTTCAGGCTATATGGCGCGAAGTCACTCAACGGGGGTTTTGGCAGGGCGAGATATGGCTTCGCCGTAAAAATGATGACGTGTTTCCTGCCTGGCTTACAATCAATGTGATTCGCAATGACAACGGCGATATTCAGCGCCATGTTGTCATGGGCTCTGACATCACCAGCAAAGTTCGCTCAGACGAACTGATCTGGCACCAGGCAAATTACGATTTCCTGACCGACCTACCCAACCGGTACATGTTTCAGGACCGTTTGGAGCAGGAAATACGAGCCTCACTACGCCAGGAATCCTTGCTGGCACTCCTGTTTATTGATCTTGATCACTTCAAAGATGTTAACGATTCCCTTGGGCACCCGATGGGCGACCGGCTTCTGATAAAAGCCGCCGGCCGAATCACCCATTGTGTGCGGGATTCAGATACCGTCGCCCGCATGGGAGGCGATGAGTTCACCGTAATGCTGCCGCGGCTGGCAAACGCTATCGATGCCGAAAAAGTGGCTGAGCAAATCATCAGTGCACTGGCAGAGCCCTATTCCATCAATAACGAAACCATCTACGTTCAGGCCAGTATCGGCATCGCGTTCTGCCCAAACGACGCCTCCGATGCCGATCAGCTAATCAGCAGCGCCGATCAGGCCATGTATGCATCAAAAACCATGGGCCGGAACCGACTCAGTTATTTCACACAGTCCCTACATGATGAAGCGCTGAACCGACTGAAGCTATTACACGATATGCGCTCAGCCGTTGAGAACCAGCAATTTGAACTGCACTTCCAGCCCATCATCAACCTTGTAACCGGCCGCGTCTGCAAGGCCGAGGCACTGATACGCTGGAACCACCCGGAGTTCGGGATGATCAGCCCCGCTGAATTTATTCCTCTGGCAGAAGAGAGCGGTTTGATTATTGGAATCGGCGATTGGGTATACCGGGAAGCAGCGGCCAGAACCAAACACTGGTGCGAGTTGTTTAACATCGGGTTACAGGTGTCGGTAAACATGTCGCCAGTGCAATTTCAAAGCGATGCACTGAACATCACCGACTGGCTGGCTTATCTGAAAGCACTCGGACTAGAGACAAAGCACCTGAGCATAGAAATTACCGAAGGCCTGCTGCTGAATGCCAGTGATGACGTGAAAGACAAGCTCCTTCGGTTTCGGGATGCGGGCGTTCAGGTCGCCATTGATGACTTTGGTGTTGGTTACTCAGCGCTGTCTTATCTCAGGCGGTTCGACATTGACTACCTCAAGATTGACCAGTCTTTTATTCAAAACCTTGAAACAGAACAGAACGACCTGGTGCTTTCCGAAGCCATTGTAATGATGGCCCACAGGCTCGGCCTGAATGTCATCGCAGAGGGTGTTGAAACAGAAACACAGCGCCAGTTGCTGGTGGGCATCGAGTGTGATTACGGCCAGGGGTATCTGTTCTCCCGGCCACTGCCTGCCGCAAAGTTTGAGGAGTTTCTCAGAAAGGAATCGGCACCAACACCCTGAAAGCCCAAGAGGCACAAGGCCGGAACCAGGCAGTGAGCGATTTCACGCCCCGCGCACAGTAGGGCTCTGCACAATAACAATGTCTTATGCGCAACCCTCCTGTGTATTTAGTGCCCAACCGAACTTGAAAACACATTAATGACAACCACCCCGGCAACAATCAGAGCAATGCCACAAGCCGCAGCAATATCTGGCACCTGCTTGAACCAGAGCGCAC
>CAYUTG010000109.1:0-1945 GCA_964447555.1 uncultured Marinobacter sp. | reverse complement strand
GATTTCGGTGATTAACACAATGCCCGAACCAGCCCAGATGGCATAGGCGATACCGACAGGAATAACCTTGACGACCAAAGACAAAAAATAAAACGCCACGGCATACGTAACGATGCACAACATACTTTCTGCAAAATTGCTAAAACCATCGGACGCTTTCAGTGCGCTGGTTCCTATAACTTCCAAAACGATTGCAGCGGCAAGATAAACCCAGGCCATACCTTCTCCAAGTGAAGTGCAGTGTTTTTAAACACAGAGCGCGGAGGATTCCAGTATCGGCGAAAAATGTAAATGCCGCCAAATACTAACGCTCATCTGCCCTTCAGGAATACCGCAGCCGAAGGCGTCTTCGTGGCGCTTATCACCAGTCAGTGATTCGCAAGTACATAGTCGATTCCGGCACACACGGCTGCTACCTGCGCAGCATTGCATTGCTCGGGAGTTGCACGAAGGCTGTCAGGATACACCTCAGTGGTGGTCTTGCAGGGGGCGCTGGTGATACCGGCACAAAGACCCAACTGCCGGAGCGGATACTGGATAACGCCCCGGCTTGCCATTGGGGAACCAAGGATCTCGCCATTGTTATCAGCCGGAGCAATATGAGTGACTTTCTCCACCGCCGCAATCACCGCCTGCTGAAATTCAGTATTAGGATTATCGCTGTCATCAACCAGATAAAACCCATCGGGAATCTCACACGGCTCGAAGGGTTTACCATCCCGTGCTGCCAGTGCCGGCCGAAACTCGCTTTCATCCGTATCGGTGGTTTCGTGCAGGTCCATATGCAATACCACACGATCGCGGATTGTCTCCACCAGTTGCATGAGTGCCGCCGATTCCTCAGCTGCACTGCCAGGGCAGAATGAGCGGTTCGGATCGACAGCGTTCGCGTTCCAGCGATGTATGCGCTCGTAAGCCCAGGGGCTGACACACGGGGCAACCAGCAAGTTGATGCGGCCCACATAATCTTCCGCGTGCTGATCCACAAATTGCAACGCGCCGTGTACACCACTGGTTTCATAGCCATGCACCCCACCCGTTATCAGCACAACCGGCAAATCTTCACGCCAGTCGCGGCTCCGGATCGCCATCAGCGGATAATGCTCTGTCCCATAGTCCAGGCGGCCATACTCTTCCACATCGAAGCGAGGGCGCAGGCGTTCGATCACACTCAACACCTCAGACTCATAGCTGCGCTGGCAGCTTTGCTGCGACAACCATTCGGCGCGTTCTTCATCACCCCAAGGCATGCCGGGCGTACCGATGGGATAGAATTTGGGGGCTGTATTCATATTGTGCTTATGCTCCTTTATGGTTGTCGCCTGGAAATACCACTATGTCATCGCCCTCCTGCCAGGGCGGGTACTTAATCATGATCCTCAGAAACGCCGGGTGCTCCAGCCACCTTCCCAGCCATTGCTGCAGGTTCGGATAGGGCAAACGGTAAAACACCTCCCGGTTTACATGGGCAAACTGGCGTACAAAAGGCATGATGCCAATATCCGCAACGCTGATGTTATCCCCCAGCAAGTACCTGTTCCTGGCCAGTAAATGCTCTAACGCCTGCAGAAACACCTCGCCCTGTTGCCGGTACTCCAGCTGGCTTAGTTCTGGATGGCGGTCAGCGTATTTATAGCGGTCCAGCCAGTGTTTGAATTCGTTATCGTTTTGTTCAATCAGAGCATTAGCCTGCTGTAAAATCTTTGCATCCAACAGCCCTTGGGGATCTTGCTGCTCGAGCGCCCACGCCACTATCTCCCGGCTTTCTTCAATCACAGCACCATCAGAAAGCTGTAAAACAGGCACGGTACCTTTCGGGCTGATCCCAGCATCTGGGCCGGTTTGTTTTTCAAGATGACTTCCCGCAACTCCACCTGTAACCCGGCAAACAAGAGGCCGAGCCGGGCACGCATCGCATAGGGGCAGCGACGAAAGGAGTACAGGC
>CAYUTG010000108.1:0-9362 GCA_964447555.1 uncultured Marinobacter sp. | reverse complement strand
TGACAGCTATCGACCGGCAAATATGGCGCCTTGCCTGGCCGCTGATGCTGACCAATCTGACCGTTCCACTGCTGGGGCTGGTCGACACCGCCGTACTGGGCCACCTGCATAGCCCGGAATATCTGGGAGCCGTCGCGGTTGGCGCTAACCTGTTCAGTATCCTTTACTGGACCTTCGGTTTTATGCGCATGGGAACAACTGGCCTGGCTGCCCAGGCCTGGGGCAAACGGGATGCCTTCGGTCAGGTTGCCCTGCTGTTACGCTCGATCATTCTGGCCACTACGATCGGGCTGCTGCTGATTCTGTTTCATCGCCCCCTGATTGCTCTGGGCCTGTCATTAATGAATCCCAGCCCGGATGTTATGGCGCTGGCCGCCGAGTATGCCGCCATCCGTATCTGGAGCGCTCCGGCGGTGCTGTGTCAGTACACGCTGGTGGGCTGGCTGATTGGCACTCAGTTTCCCCGCGGCCCCATGGTCATGCTGATTGTTGCCAACGGGCTGAACATTGTTCTCGATATTCTGTTCGTTACCGTGCTGGGCTGGAATAGCCGGGGCGTTGCCATTGCTACGGTTATTGCCGAATACGGGGCTGCTGGCATTGGCTTTATGATCGTGCTGAAGCGGATGCCAGACGGCCAGCGCCTCACTCAGGCTCTGTTTGGCACAGTATCCGATTATCTGAAGATTCTGCAGGTGAATCGCTACATCATGGTGCGTACCATCGCGCTGCTACTGGTTCTTGCTTTTTTCACCGCACAGGGGGCCCGGCAGGGTGACGTTATTCTGGCAGCCAATGCGGTACTGATTACCTTTCTGCTGATTATTTCCAACGCCCTGGATGGCTTTGCCAACGCCGCTGAAGCGCTGATCGGGGAGGCGGTTGGCAAGCACAGTTATCAACGATTCCGGGTTGTGTTCCGCTGTACCCTGCGGTGGTCGCTCTGGGGAGCCCTTCTGCTCACGGTTATTTTTGTGCTTGGAGGCCGAAGCCTGATTGCGCTGCTGACCGGCATTGAAGAGGTTCGCATCACCGCCTGGCGATACCTGCCCTGGCTATGGATGCTGCCATTCGCGGCTGTATGGGGGTTTTTGCTGGACGGGGTGTTTATCGGCGCCACCCGCACCCGGGATATGCAGAACACCATGCTGTTTTCCGCACTGGGTGTCTTTCTGCCAGTCTGGTGGCTGACCACCGGCTGGGGTAACCATGGGCTGTGGTTCTCGCTGATTAGTCTGATGCTGGCACGGGCTGCCAGCATGGGCTGGCTGTGCTGGTCTCACACCCGGCATGGACGATGGTTTCCATCGCCCTGACGGTTTGTGCAATCTGTAACATTTCCCCCGTCGTTTTTAACGTTTGCATAGCGGCAAGCCAGAAATTGTCGACTACAATAGTCACAAATGGCAGGCAAGTTACCGCAGGTCTCCTGCTCTTTCCCTGCCCGATGATTCTTTACAGGCAACAGGAGGCGCCTTGCGACCTCAATCTGCACAGACATCCGCACCTCCTGACCTGACACCCCAGGCGGTTTTGCAAATTATTGATCAGGCGCGGCGTAAAGAGGCGCGGTCTGGTACCTTTCTTCAGCAACTGCGGAACAAAGCAGCCGTGCTGCCTGCCGCTGTTACCATCAAGGGGTATCAGCCAGCCACCTGCCTGTTCCAGTTTGCCGTCGAATACATTGAAATGGCCCCACGGCTGATCGAATGCGTGGCTGCCTGCGCCCGCGAAGCAGGCAGTGAACGGCTGTTTCAGCCCTTTATTAATGCTGCCATCCAGTATTTCACCCGGCCTTCAGTGCTTCTGGTGCGTTACGATGGGCTGGATGGCTTGCTGATTCGTGCCTACCTCTGCCATCGCCTTATGGAAGAAATGTACGAGAACAACCGCTCCACACGAGTGGGCAAGCTGGTGGATCTTGAAGCAACACGAGCCAACCTGCTGGCCCATGAGTTGATTGGTGAGCCCTTTGCCAATGAGCTGGACGACGCGATTACCGTCACGGTGGTACAGATTGCCGGTACACCCGATTACTATGAGCTGAATCTGGATCCATTCGTAGAACAGGTTAATAACACCGCCTGGGACTGGATGCGACACTACTGGGAGAGCCTGCTGGAGAGAAACCACATTCAGTTCTCTCTGGGTTCGGGCCTGCGCTAGCGTCCGGGCCTGGATATATGATGCTGAAAGATTTGCAAGCTTAAAAGGTTCAGGAGTCCAATGAGAGTACCCTTTGCTGTATCGCTGCTGTGCCTGCTGTTATCCATGCCAGCTCTGTCATCAGAACTCACCGTTACCATCACGCTCAATGGCCAGAACACGCCAGTTAAAGATGCGGTGGTGTATCTGGAAGAGCCAGGTGCCGTTACGCCGGTAACAACCGAAATTTACCAGAAAGACCGCCAGTTTCACCCGCATATACTGGTTATTCCGGTCGGTTCACAGGTAGCTTTCCCAAACCACGATAATACCCAGCATCACGTGTATTCGTTCTCGCCCGCCAAAACCTTTGATATTGAACTCTACGCCGGAACGCCCCCGGCACCGGTACTGTTCGACAAGCCGGGCGTTGTTGAACTGGGATGCAATATCCATGATCACATGCAGGCGTTTATCGTTGTTACCAATACCGATATCGTCGGGCGCACAGATGCCAATGGTCGGGTTGTTCTTCCTCTGGGGCCGGATGACCGTCCTGACGACTCTATAACGCTTAGCATCTGGCACCCGCGCCTGCCGGACAACACCACGCCCATTACCCGGACCGTCGATGCACGTACCCCGGATAACATAAGCATTACGCTGGCACCTGAGCCGGCCACCGACAATTCGATGGACCTCTTACAGCAGCGGTTCAGGGATCTTTGATGCTGAAACGAATCCAGCTGGGCTTCCGGGCCCGCCTTGTTGCTGCCATGGTGACACTGGTTTTACTGGTGGGGCTGGTGATTGGTGCACTATTGATGGTGTACCTGTTCGAAGATGAGAACGACCGGGCACTGGAGAAGCTGGACCTTGGCGAACAAATGGTCAGTTTGCTGATGGAGCGCCGCGCCGACCTGCTGCTTTCCCGGCTGACCATCGCCGTAAAAGATTTCGGCTTCCGGTCGGCCATTGCCAGCGGTGATCACGCCACCATCGACAGTGCCCTGGAAAACCACAGCCGCCGGGCCGGGGCCGACTTTGCGTTGCTGATGAATAACTCCCGGGAGTTACTGGCCTCAACGCTCACCCGGCATTTCCCCGAGCTTCCCGAGGCCCTGTTTTCCGAGGCAGCAACGCAGGGGTTCGGGCGAACGCTTACGGTTATAGATGGCCAGGGGTATGAGGTTCTGCTGGTGCCGGTCAGAGCCCCCGGCCTGCGTGCCTGGCTGGTATGCGGTTTTCCGCTGGACCAGAAGCTGACCAGACTGATTGCACGGCTTAGTGGAACCGAAGTCACCTTCAGGGCACATATAGCAGGGCAGCCCGGGTTTCACTTGTTCGGGGCAACAAAACCGCCAGATGCCAGGCTCCGTGAAGCGCTGGTCGAAGCCAGCCCCCGGGACGGCAGAAATTACCTGGACAACGCCCGCTATTTCACCCGGATAATCACACTCAGCGATCAGCCCGCCAGCACCGTACAGGCGGTTTTGCTGATCAACCGCGAAGAAAGCCTGAGTAACTACTACCAGCGCGCGGGTGAAATCGCGATGCTGGTCGGCTTTATTCTGATTCTTGCGGTTGGCCTGGCCATGGTGATTGCCCGCTACCTGGGCCAGCCGGTTCTCCGGCTTGCTGCTTACGCCCGGGCCATTGGTGAAGGGCAGACACCGCCACCGCCTGAGGTGCGGACCGGTGGTGAACTGGGCCAGTTGAAGGTGGCGCTGGGCGACATGCTGGTTCGCCTTCGCGAGCGGGAAGCCGAGATACACTATGCGGCCACCCACGATGAGGTCACCGGCCTGAACAACCGTGGCGCACTGATGAACAAGGCCCGTGAGCTGTTCGAGCAAGGCCATTCCTACACCCTGATTGGCCTGCAGCTCAACGATCTGGCGAACCTGAATGACACGCTGGGGCTGGAGTTTGTCGACACACTGCTGGCTGGCTTCTCCGAACGCCTGAAAAACCAGTGTGCAGATGCCTTCATGGTTGCCAGGACCGGCGGCGGAGAATTCCTGGCGCTGATGCCACCTTGCAGCACCACTACGCTGAACACCCTCGCCAGTCAGTTTCATCAATCAGCGGAGCTGCCACTGTACGTTAACAATACGCCGTTTTCCCTGCGCGCCACCCTGGCCACCATGAGACTCCCGGAAGACGCGCCAGACATAGAGGCCTTGCGCCGCCGGATCAACCTGACATTTGAGCAGGCCAGAGGCGGTTCCGAACCGATTGCGCACTATGTGCCCGGGCAGGATGAAAGCCATCTGCGGGAATTGCAGCTGATCTCAGACCTGCACACGGGTATTACTAACAACGGCCTGCACATGCATTATCAGCCCAAGCTGGACACCACCAGCGGCCGCCTGGTGCAGGTGGAGGCTCTGGTTCGGTGGATTCACCCGGAACTTGGCTTTATCTCCCCTGAGGAGTTTATCTTTCTGGCAGAGCAGTCCGGCCAGATTCACAGCCTGACAGCGCATATTCTCCAGCGGGTGGCAGCCGATGCCCAGGCCTGGGCAGCCAATGGCCTTGATATGGGTGTGGCCATTAATCTCTCAGCCATGGACCTGACCTGGCCAGACCTTACCAGCCATGTTGCCAAAGCCTTCGCCAACTGGCACCACGCCACCGACCGCATCACGCTGGAAGTGACCGAGGGGGCCATTATGCAGGACCCTGAAGAAGCACTGGCAACGCTGAACAAACTCAGAGAACTGGGGGTGACGTTATCTGTCGATGATTTCGGAACCGGTTATTCATCGTTATCCCAGTTGCGTAAATTGCCGGTGCAGGAACTTAAAATCGACAAATCTTTTGTGCTGAAGCTTGATTCTGAACCCCAGGACCAACTAATTGTAAAATCGACCATCGACATGGCACACGGCCTGGGCCTGAAAGTGGTCGCTGAAGGCATTGAAAACCTGAACGCCTGGCACCTGCTGCGGCAATGGGGTTGCAACCTTGGCCAGGGCTTCTACCTGAGCCGCCCGGTGCCAGCCGCTGATCTTCCGGACACGGCAGCACGCCTGGCCGCCATGCACCAGGTATTAACCAACCCGATAGCGGAGTATAGCCAATGATACGCCGGCGCCTTTCGGCAATCCTTTCGACAATAGCACTGGCTACGTTCAGCCTGCTTTTGCCTGCTTCCGTGTCCGCAGATACCGGCAGCCGGATCTGGGCAACCGGCGGTGTGACCAGCATAGAAGGCAGTGCCGGTGGCGGCCTGGTGCCTTGGGCACTGCTAAGCAGTTACGCCAGTGATGAAGAGTGGGGCGGCACACTGGCGATGAGCAGGGCTGAAGTAGATGACTACACCCTGTCAGTCACCGGCGCCTCGGTGAACTGGAGAAACCGGATAGAACTTACGGCGGCCCGGCAAACCCTGGATCTCGATGCCCTGGTATTCACGCTGAAAGACGGCTTCGGACTGGAGCAGGATGAACTGAACCAGGATATTTTCGGGGCCAAGGTTCGTCTGGCAGGCGACGTTCTGTACAGCCCCTGGGGCCAGTGGTCGGCCGGCATTCAATATAAACGTCAGCGGGATTACACCGTGCCCGACGCCATTGGTGCCAGGCGCGATAGCGGTACCGATTTTTATCTGGGCGGCAGCAAAGTGTTTTTCGCGGCCCTGTTTCAGCGCAACCTGCTGGTCAACCTGACAGCCCGGGCCACCAAAGCCAATCAGGGCGGGCTACTGGGGTTTGGTGGCGACCGCAACAACAGCTATGAAGTGATGGCCGAAGGCAGTATTGGCCTGTTTCTGAACCGACAATGGCTGGTTGGTACCGAATACCGGCAAAAACCGGATAACCTCAGCTTCGCTAAAGAGGACGACTGGTGGGATGTGTTCGTTGCCTGGGTACCAGACCGCCGGCTGGCGGTAACAGCCGCCTACGTTAATCTTGGCGATGTCGCCACGCTGGAAAACCAGCAAGGCCTGTACCTGTCTGTTCAGGGGAGTTTCTGATATGACCCGAATGATCACCATGATGTTGCTGACCACAATACTGACAGGCAGCCTGGCTCTCGCTGGTTGCCAGGCTTTTACCCAAAAACCGGAGCAGACACTGTACCAGCAGCTTGGTGAGCGTAACGGCATTGCACTCATTGTAGAGGACTTGCTGTACCTGATTGTTGAGGACGATCGTATCAATCAGCAATTCAAAGGCACCGATATTGTGCAGTTCCACAGAAATCTGACGGATCAGCTATGCGTTCTGAGTGGTGGTCCCTGCACCTACACCGGTACGGAAATGCGCAAATTGCACCAAGACATGGCGATTACCAGTACTCAGTTTAACGCGCTGGTAGAAGACCTGATTCTGGCCATGGAGCAAAATGATATTCCCACCGGCGCCCAAAACCGGTTGCTGGGCCAGCTTGTTCCCCTGTATCCGGATATTCGTAACCTTTGAGGCTCAATCCGATCCGGTTATGATGCGCTTTATTCTTATCAACTGAATTCCGGAGGCCATTACTTTGTTTGAAAACACCGATCTGGGAAAACTCATCATCCGCCTGACCCTTGGCGGGCTATTGCTGTTTCACGGCATCGCCAAACTGCTGCACGGCACGGGTTTTATTGAGGGGCTGCTGGCCAATCACGGGCTGCCGGCGTTTCTTGCCTACGGCGTTTTCGTCGGCGAAGTAATAGCGCCACTCATGGTCATTCTTGGCTATCAGACCCGCATTGGCGCATTACTGATTGTCCTCAACATGCTGGTTGCTTTCGTGCTGGTGCATACGAACCAGTTGTTGTCGCTGGCCGGCAGCGGTGGCTGGGCTCTGGAGCTTCAGGGCTTTTTCCTGTTCACCGCTGTGGCAGTAATTTTTCTGGGCCCGGGCCGGTACAAACTGAAAAATTAATCTGGTTCACGGCCAGTCTCCGGCGGGCCACAGGTTCTGTTTCGCCCGGCTTTTTTAGCGGCATACAGTGCTTCGTCTGCCCGCCGTATCAATTCCGAAGGTTGCTCATTCTGCCGGGGAGTCATGGAGACATAGCCAATACTGACCGTCAGGCTCAGGGCATCCTCCACCGCACCAGAATGTACCGGTGTGCGTTCAACGGCTGTTCGTAACCGCTCCGCAACCTGCTGGGCACCCGGTTCGGGTGTAGATGGTAATAACACCCCGAACTCTTCACCGCCATATCTGGCCAGCAGGTCACAGGAGCGCGGAATTTCAGCCGAACAGGTGGCCGCCAGAGCAATCAGGCAATCATCCCCTGCCTGATGGCCATAGGTATCATTCACCGCTTTAAAATGGTCGATATCCAGCAACAGAAAACTCAGTGGCTGGCCCTGCCGTAAAGCCCGGTTCCATTCTACCTGTAAACGTTGATCAAGCTGCCGCCGGTTTGCCACCTGAGTCAGGCCATCCGTCAGACTGATCGCCTCAAGGCGCTCATTGGCCCGTTGCAGCTCACCGGTTCGCTCCCGCACCCGGGATTCAAGGGTCAGATTGGCCTCCCGCTGAATCTCCAGCGCTCTATTCTGGGCCAGAAGCCGCTGGTGACGCTCCAGGTTAATCCGGTATGCCAGTGCAAAAGACAGCAGAACCGTTTCAAGGGCCACACCAATTTGCGGGCCAACTTCGGTAATGAAGGTGTCGGCAACATACCCCAGCTTACTGATCGCCAGTAGTGAGTTGCCAAGCAGCAAGGGTGTCCAGGCCAGTGCATAAAAGACCGCCAGCTTCTGGCCGCGCCACCAGACGTAAAGGCTTAGCAGCCAAAGCCACGGCGCGCCTATAGCGGCTAGCATGCTGACCAGTGAAACACTGGTCTGGTAAGAACCAAACAGTCCGTAAATAATGATAAGGGCCGAGCAGATTATCGTCAGCCACAGCAGGCGATAGCCATAGAGGCTGTAGTGGCGTACATCAAGAAAGCGGATAGCAAACCCGGCCGCGGATATGATGGCCAGGCCAATAATCACCACCGTGAAGTAACGGTTCACACCCGGCAGGCCAGGCCAGAACCACTGAAAAAGTACCCCGTGCAAGTTGAGCTGAGCCAGCCCCATGGTTATCACGGTGAAGACATACCAAAGGTAGACCCGCTCACGAATAATCAGGAAGAGGAACAGGTTGTACAGTGCCAGAGCCACAATGATCCCAAAAAACATCGCCTGCCAGCCGTAGGCGACTTGCTCCCTTGCCAGAAAATCTTTCGATGTCATCAAGGTAACCGGCACCTGCACCGGCCCCTGGCTTTCAACTTTGATGTAGGCCGTGACCTGATCTGAACTGACAGGGACCGGGAAAATGAAATTACGGTGCACAACAGGGCGATTGGTAAACGGCCGGGTGTCTCCGGTCTGGTATTGCTGAATGACCTGGCCATCGCTTACCCAGAACAGGTCGACAACATCCAGTAACGGGTAACCCACATCCAGCACACGGTTAGTGTGCGGAACGGCAGGGGGAACACGGATGCGAAACCAGAATGCACTGTCGCTGAACCCCAGATTAAGCGCTTTACCGGCGGTAAATGGTGTCCACCGATCACCGGCGAGGAACTGAACCTGACCAATGTCCAGGGTAGCTGCGGGGTCCTCCAGCCACTGGTACTCAGATACAGACGCAGGAGCCAGTGCCTGCACCGCACCCGGCATAGCAAATAGCAGAAGGAACAATATAACCGCGGGATGCCCGGTATATCTCATGATAAATTCCGGTTTTCGCACGAAAGCACTTGATCTACACTCCTTAGGCTTCACGCCAGTGTTCCTATGCATTTTTACAGTGCGACACCCCAAGTCTAGACCGTCAGAGCCTGTACGTCCTCCAGGCGGACGGATAAACCAGTATGCGCTCAGGGAGGCCACAAATGACTGATAAAAAATACGATATTCGCCCCGGCCGCTATCGCCACTATAAAGGCAGAGACTATCAGGTGATCGACCTGGCCCGGCACAGCGAAACCGAGGAGTGGCTGGTGGTTTACCGTTGCCTGTACGGCGATCAAAGCCTTTGGGTACGCCCGCTGGCCATGTTTCGGGAAACCGTGCAGGTGGCCGGTGAGCAGGTTCCCCGCTTTTACCGTATAGGCGACAACTGACCCCGGCTCTGCGCAGTTACCATTGCGCTTTGACTGTCACCAGATTTTCCTGCACATTAACGCGCTTTCACCAAACCTGGCCCTCAAGAGGGGCCGGACAATCTGCTATTCCTACCCGGAGTCTGCCATGAATGCCGTTGTT
>CAYUTG010000107.1:0-9370 GCA_964447555.1 uncultured Marinobacter sp. | reverse complement strand
TAGTTGTGTACCGGGCACTTCCACTCACAGTAGGGATTACCACACTCCAGACAGCGGTGTGACTGGCTGGCAGCATGATCAGCATCCATTGGCTGATAGATTTCGCCAAAGTCCTTTTTCCGCTTTCTGGCCGGCACTTTCTTCGGGTCTATGCGTCCGACTTCAACAAAGTGGAAGTCATTATTCAGTCGTTCTTTCATGTTGGTGTTCTCATCTGCTCGGTTTCGACGGGAGCGGCTACACCTGGCAGCCCGCTCCGGGCTCTGTAGGGTCTGGCGTATTACTCCGGGCGTGCCCGGGTGCTGGCCAGCAGGCTGCGAAGGTTTGCAGCCTTGGGCTTAACGAGCCAGAAGCGCCCTATGTAGTCGTCGAAATCTTCAAGAATGTGCCTGGCCCAGTCACTGGCAGTTTCTGATATGTGTTCGCGTATCACACCCCGCAAGTGGTTCCGGTACGGCTCCATGTCCTCGCTGGAAATTCGCTGTATTTCCACCAGTTCATGGTTGTATTTATCCACGAAGGTATTGTTCTGATCCAGAACATAGGCAAAGCCGCCGGTCATCCCTGCACCAAAGTTGAGCCCGGTTTGCCCAAGCACAGTTACCAGCCCTCCGGTCATGTACTCACAACAGTGATCACCCGCACCCTCTACCACGGCGTGGGCGCCGGAGTTACGTACGGCAAAGCGCTCGCCCGCTGTGCCGGCGGCAAACAGTTTTCCGCCGGTTGCTCCGTACAGGCAGGTGTTCCCGACGATGGCGGCCTCGTTGGTCTGAAACCCGCTGTTCCGGGGAGGCTTCACCACCAACTTGCCGCCGGTCATGCCCTTACCAACGTAATCATTGGCGTCGCCTTCCAGAATCAGGTTCAGGCCACCTACGTTCCAGACCCCGAAGCTCTGGCCTGCAGTACCAATCAGGTCTAGCGTGATCGGCGCTTCCACCATTCCCTGGTTACCATGCTGCGCCGCAATTTCACCAGACAGACGGGCCCCAATAGACCGGTCGCAGTTGGTTACGCGGTAGGTCCAGGCTCCGCCGGATTTGCTGGCAACCGCCGTTGCCGTATCACTGATGATTGTTTCGGCAAGCGTACCAATGTCGAACGGGAAGTTGCGCTCAACCTGGCAGGTCTGGGGTTTGTCTTCAGGAATATGATCGTTAGACAGCAGACGGGTAAGGTCCAGCTTTTTCTGGCGCTCGGTGTCACCAGGCAGTCGCTCCAGAAGATCCACACGGCCAACCAGTTCTTCCATGGTGCGAACCCCCAGCATCGCCATCCATTCCCGGGTTTCTTCGGCCACAAACCGGAAGAAGTTCATGGCCATTTCTACCGTGCCCTTGAAGTGCTCTTCCCGCAGGTAGTCATTCTGGGTGGCAACACCGGTGGCACAGTTGTTCAGATGGCAAATACGCAGGTACTTGCATCCCAGAGCAACCATGGGCGTGGTGCCAAAACCGAAGCTTTCTGCGCCAAGAATAGCCCCTTTCACAACGTCCAGGCCCGTCTTGATACCACCATCTGTCTGCAGCCGGATTCGGCCACGCAGGTCATTCGCCCGCAGCGCCTGCTGGGTTTCTGTCAGGCCAAGCTCCCAGGGTGAACCCGCATAGTGAATAGAGCTTAGCGGGCTGGCAGCGGTGCCGCCGTCGTAGCCAGAGACGGTGATCAGGTCTGCATAGGCTTTTGCCACACCCGCTGCAATGGTGCCCACCCCGGGCTCGGACACCAGCTTCACAGACACCAGTGCGTCCGGATTAACCTGTTTAAGATCAAAAATCAGCTGGGCCAGGTCTTCAATTGAATAAATGTCATGGTGCGGTGGTGGTGAAATAAGCGTTACACCAGGCACCGCATACCGTAACCGGGCAATCAGGCTGTTTACCTTGCCACCAGGCAACTGACCACCTTCACCGGGCTTTGCGCCCTGGGCCACTTTAATCTGCATAACATCGGCACTGCGCAAATATTCCGCAGTGACGCCAAAACGCCCGGACGCGACCTGCTTGATTTTTGAGCGCTTCTCAGTGCCGTATCTCGCCGGATCTTCCCCACCCTCACCGGAGTTTGAACGCCCGCCCAGTGTGTTCATGGCTACGGCCAGAGCTTCGTGCGCCTCCGGGGAAAGCGCCCCCAGAGACATGGCAGCGGAATCGAAGCGTGGAAAAATGCGCTCGACCGGCTCTACATCAGCAAGGTCAATGGGCTGGATATCCTGGCGAAGCCCCAGCAAGTCGCGCAGTGTTGCCACCCGGCGCTGGTTAACCAGCCCGGCGTATTCTTTGTAATGACCGTAGTCACCGCTGATAACGGCCTGCTGCAGTTTACCGACCACATCCGGATTGAATGCGTGATACTCATAGCCGTGAATGTATTTCAGCAACCCGCCCTGGGAGATTGGCTTTCGGGGCTTCCAGGCAACAGCAGCCAGTTGCTCCTGATCCTGCTGGAAATCGAAGAATCCCGCACCCTGAATACGGCTTGGCACGCCCTTGAAGCACAGTTCAACCACCTCGTCGGCAAGGCCAATTGCCTCAAACAGCTGCGCCCCGCGATAGGAGGCCACCGTGGAAATGCCCATTTTAGAGAGGATCTTCAGCAGCCCTTTGTTAATGCCTTTCCGGTAATTATTTTTTGCATCAATCGGGTCTATCAGCAGTTCGCCGGTGCGAATCAGATCGTTCAGTACCTGGTACACCAGATAGGGATACACGGCCGTTGCACCAAAACCAAGCAGCACCGCAAAGTGGTGTGGGTCACGCGCCCACCCGGTCTCCACAATAATATTGGAGTCGCAGCGCAAGCCGCGGGCAGACAGATGGTGGTGCACCGCGCCGGTTGCCATCATGGCGTTAACGGGCAGTTCGCCTTGCTGCAGGTTTTTGTCGGTCAGAATCAGCAATACTTTGCCATTGCGCACAGCCTGCTCAGCCTGCTCACACACCTGCCGGACAGCCTGCTCCAGCCCCACGTCCGGGCGGTAACTCATGGAAATCCGGGCCACCTCAAAACCGGGGCGCCCGGTGTTCGCAACCCGGAGGAATTTGGCGGGAGACAAAACCGGTGTTGTCAGAATAATCCGGTCTGCGTGTTTGGCCGTTTCCTCAAATACGTTGCGCTCAGCACCCAGGCAGGTTTCCAGCGACATCACAATGCTTTCACGCAGCGGATCGATTGGTGGATTTGTCACCTGTGCAAACTTCTGCCGGAAAAAATCGGCAATATGCCGGACCCTGCTGGACAGAACGGCCATAGGGGTGTCGTCCCCCATGGAGCCAACCGCTTCCTGCCCGTTTTCCGCCAGCGGACGCAGAATCTGATCGCGCTCCTCATAAGACACCATGAACATTTTCTGATGTACCAGAAGCTCATCCGC
This sequence comes from uncultured Marinobacter sp., assembly GCA_964447555.1. Classification (GTDB taxonomy): domain Bacteria; phylum Pseudomonadota; class Gammaproteobacteria; order Pseudomonadales; family Oleiphilaceae; genus Marinobacter. The sequence continues at coordinate 5,994 of CAYUTG010000107.1, read as the reverse complement.
ATTCATCAGCTTAAAGTCCGGCATCTCCTGATTCAGCGTTGATTCAACACGCAACGCATTCTCACGGAGCCAGCGCCGGTACGGCTGCGCTGTTTTCAGGCGCTGGTCAATATCATGAGTATGCAACACCTCGCCCAGTTCTGTATCTATGGCCAGCATCTGGCCAGGCCCTACCCGACCTTTGGCCACAACATCTTCCGGCTGGTATCCGTAGGTGCCAATCTCTGAGGCGAGGGTTATAAAGTCGTCTTTGGTGATCACCCAGCGCGCCGGGCGCAGGCCGTTGCGATCCAGCATGCAAACCGCGTAGCGGCCGTCTGACAAAACCAGCCCGGCCGGGCCATCCCAGGGTTCCATGTGCATGGAGTTGTAATCATAGAATGCCCGCAGTTCGGAATCCATGGAGTCGACGTTCTGCCAGGCCGGTGGGATCATCATGCGGGCCGCACGAAACAGATCAACACCGCCGGCCAGCAGAACTTCCAGCATGTTATCCATGCTGGACGAGTCAGAACCGGTCAGGTTAACCAGTGGTTGTAAGGTTTGCAGATCTGGCAAATTGGGCGAGTTGAATTTGGCTGCACGCGCTACCGCCCAGTTCCGGTTGCCGTCAATGGTATTTATTTCACCGTTATGGGCCAGATACCGGAATGGCTGTGCCAGAGGCCAGCGAGGCATGGTGTTGGTTGAGAAGCGCTGGTGGAACACACAGATGGCAGTTTCCAGATCGGGATCACCAAGGTCTGTGTAAAAGTTAGCCAGATCTTCCGGCATCATCAGGCCTTTGTAAGCCAGCGTGCGGTGAGACAGACTGCAGATATAGAATTCAGAGTCGTGCTCCATATCACGCTCGGCATGACGACGCCCCACGAACAGGCTGACCGCAAACGCCTGCTCTGGCTCGGTTCCGGTCACTGCCGCGGCACCTGGAGCAACAAACACCTGCTCAATACGCGGCAAGCACGCCAGTGCCATCGGCCCCAGACAGCTGTCGTCTGTCGGCACCACGCGCCAGCCCAGCACGTCCAGACCCTGTTCGGTCAGGCGACGTTCAATGGCTGCACGGCCTTCGCCGGCTTTGCCCTCATCCGGGTTCAGGAATATCTGGCCGACCGCGAACAGCTTGCCCGGATCTTTATCAAATGCAGAACGGGCAACTTTCCGGAGAAACGTATCCGGACTCTGAATCAGAAGGCCGCAACCATCGCCGGTTTTACCATCCGCCGCGATACCGCCCCTGTGAGTCATGCATGTCAGCGACTCAATAGCTGTCTGCAACAACCTGTGGCTGGCCTCGCCCTTCATGTGGGCGATGAGACCAAAGCCACAGTTATCTTTGAATTCCGCTGGGTGATATAAGCCTGACGTCATAAGCGAACTCTCGTACATGAATGCTCTAAAATCAGCCACGCGCGCACCAAAAAAGCGCACCTGAAAGACTGACGCTAAAAAAAAGGGGGAAGCATTCTACGCACGTATAAGTACGTACTCAAGAATTATTAACAAAGATGGTAGGGGCGAGGTTTCGGCTTACTCTTCCATTTCCCAAAGGAAACAGCAGGTTACCTTTCAGATTCAGAGATTATAAATTTTTGGTTGTACGCACCCATGGTGATGCCTTTCTAAGGCTCAGCGGCAGTTTCGATGCCCCATTTTGGGCCGCAGCCCTGGAACTGTACTGACCATAGAACACCATAAACCAGGGTTTGCCTTTTCTTTCGCCCCGGGTATACACCAGATGATCAAGCTGTGAGTATTTGTTCAGCACGTTGAGCGCTGTTTGTTCAAGGTTTCCGGCAACAAGCTGAATGGTCCAGCCGCCCCGGTCTCTCAGGGTTTGCAGTGGCACAAACTGTGCTGCATTGCGGGGCTGAAAGGCTGGCACCTGCTCAGGTTCCGGGCTAACAGCCGGCTCTGGAGTTGGTTCTGGTGTGGCCGCAGGCGAAGGCTGCGGCTCAGGTGCCTGCACAATCACCGGCTCAGGCGGCCGCTCTGGTTTTGATGCAGGTTCTGGCCTTGATGCCGGCTCTGGCTCCGGCTTTGGTTTTCGCTCTGGCTCTGGAGTCGGGACAGGCGCCATTTCCTGATCAGACACGCCGGGCTCCAATGGGTCCGCCTCTTCTGGTGCTGCGGGCGCTCCTGGCCCAACTGTAATGCTTCTGCGTATTCGCTCTGGTTTCGGCGAACCCGCCACCTTCTCTGCTACCGCCCCATCGTACTGCTGTGAAACGAACCACCATGACCCACCCAGCAAAACAAGAGCCAGCAATGGCCAGGCGAAGGTTCTGAATGATAATCCGGAAAAGGGGGATTGCCTGGGCGTTGCTGGCACCATACCCAGCCAGACTCCAGGGGCTACCCGTTTCAGGCGACCAAAACTTCCCTGGCTCAGGGCATATATCTGCGACATCTGCGCCGAGCTCAGCAGCTCATCAGCCTTTCCGCCTGCCCGGTGAACTCTTGGCTCCAGATAGGCCACCACTTCTTCCCGGGTTAAGGGGCGCAAATGAATCTGATGAACACTCGTGGACGACGCATCAAGCCCAAGCGTACCGATCAGACCGTCAGAGCCGGCAATAACGGGCACGGCTGCAGTACCACGCTCAGCAGCAAGAAAGCCGGCAAGAATCAGCTTAAGCAGTTCCGGTGGCACCCGGTCTGCATCATCAATCAGGAGCACCATCCGCCGGCCTTTACGCGCCTGTGACTCCGACCAGCGAAAAAAGTTATACACAATCTCTCTGGGCGATTCCGCCCCACGCAAACCAGTCAGGGCCAAAGCTTTGAGATCACGAGAGAGTGCCAGAGAGCCGGTCAGCGCCGAGGCAGGAACACGATGGAAATTCAGACGGGATGATTCATTATGCACCAACTCGGCCAGCAAACGGGTTTTACCGGCACCCTCTGCTCCGGTCAGCAATAACGCCATGTCGCCGAAACCACAAAGGTGGCGAAGTGCCTCCAGCGAGTGCTGCCTCATGGCATCCGGGAAAAAGGGCGTATCCAGTTCCAGCGGGTTCGCCCGAAGGCCATACCGTTGCTGCAACCTTGGAAACAGGCCACCGCCATCCTGTGTAGTCAAACCATCTTCCGTCACGGGTGTTCCCTGTTATGTGCCGTTTCTCATTCGCAAAAACAGGCCAGCGTTGCTGCCAGATTCTGATCCGTCGCCTCTGTAGTAATAACGGCATCTCCCAATGCTTTCAGCAGGATCAGCCGAAGCCGGCCGTCGATATTCTTTTTGTCGACAGCCATAAGATTCATAAAATCCTGTGGTGCCATGCCAGCGGGAGGCCGTTCAGGCAATCCGGCTTTGCGGATAATGCGGGCAGCCCTCTCACAATCCGCGCGGCTGATCATACCGTCACGGGCGGAGAGCTCCGCAGCCATAATCATTCCGGTACCAACGGCCTCACCATGAAGCCAGTTACCATAACCCGCGTAGGTTTCAATGGCGTGGCCAAACGTGTGGCCCAGATTCAATATCGCCCTTAAACCGCCTTCTCTTTCATCTCTTGCAACCACATCGGCCTTACAGGCACAGGAGCGGAAAATGGCTTCACCGATCAAGGCTGCATCCAGAGCAACCAGGCGGTCCATATGCTCTTCGAGCCAGCCCAGAAAATCCAGATCGCGGATCAGGCCGTATTTAATCACCTCTGCAAGGCCAGCAGCCACTTCACGTTCTGGCAGAGACTGAAGGCTGTCCGTATCAATCAGAACCACCTCTGGCTGATGGAAGGCTCCGATCATATTTTTACCAAGAGGGTGATTAACGCCGGTTTTCCCACCGACAGAGGAGTCGACTTGCGACAGCAGCGTGGTTGGCATCTGAATATAAGGCACACCCCGCTGGTAGCATGCGGCCGCAAAGCCTGCCATGTCGCCAATAACACCGCCGCCAAGTGCCACCAGGGTGGTTGTCCGGTTGTGCCGCGCTTCAAGCAGGCGATCAAAAATCAGGTTCAGGGTTTGCCAGTCTTTATATTTCTCGCCATCCGGCAGAACGACGGTGTCTACAGTTTTCCCGGGGAAACACCCCACCGCCCGTTCAAGATACAAAGGGGCCACTGTGTCGTTGGTCACAACCATTATCTGCTCGCCGGCAACGTAGGGGGAAAGGTCAAACTCTCCCAGTAACTTGCGACCAATAATAATCGGGTAGCTTCTCTCACCCAGATCAACGGTGAGCCTGTGGTGGACTTCAGACATGGTTCCGACCTTCTTTCTGTACCTGCCTTTTGTGGCGAGGCGTCCTTGGATTCATCCGGTTAACGAGCTGACGCACAACCAGCCGCGGGCTTTTGCGATCTGTATGCATAACAATATCGGCCAACTCGGTATAGAGCGGGTCGCGGATTAAAAAGAGCTGGCGCAGGATTTCTTCGGGATTATCCGTTTGTAACAGCGGCCGGTTGCGGTCTTTTCGGGTACGCTCAATTTGTTGATCAAGCGAGGTTTTCAGATACACCACTACGGCGTCCTGTTTCAGAACATTGTGGTTTTCCGGGCGCATGACGGCACCACCGCCAGTAGCCAGCACTGTCTGGTGCTCCTGCGAGAGTTCCTTCAGCATAGCCGTTTCCCGTACGCGAAAACCATCCTCGCCCTCAACATCGAAAATCCACGGAATATTGGCCCCGCAACGATCCTCAATAATGCGATCAGAGTCCAGAAAACGATAACCAATTTCTTTTGCCAGCATGCGGCCAATGGTGCTCTTCCCGGCTCCCATCGGGCCAATAAAGACAACGCGTTTGGGCAAAGACATAACTTCCGCTCAATTGGGTTCAGGCGGGTGAGAATAGCACAGGGCAGCGAATTCCATAAGTTTCACTGCGTATAAGGTATAAAAAGCAGGCACAAAAAAGCCGCCGGTTTCAGGCGGCGGCTTTTTTGTGCTGAGTTACTTGATCAAGTCGCCCTTAACAATTTTCGGCGTGATGAAGATCAGCAGTTCGCTACGCTCGTTCACGTGCTCTGTGCGCTTGAACAAGGCTCCAAGATAAGGGATATCACCCAGGAACGGCGTCTTGGTCACCTGGGTAGCAACCTCAGACTGGAAGATACCGCCCAGCACAACGGTTTCCCCGTTACCAACCAGCACCTGAGTTGTTACCTCATTGGTATTGATAGAAGGTATGCCAGCGGTCACTTCACCCCGGGAATCCTGATTCACCACCAGATCCATGATGATTTTGTCATCCGGTGTAATCTGTGGTGTCACTTCCAGAGACAGCACGGCTTCTTTGAACGATACCGATGTAGCACCGCTGGAGGATGCTTCCTGATAAGGAATCTCCTCACCGGACTTGATTGACGCGGTCTGGCGATCTGCGGTGACTACGCGAGGCTGCGAAACCACCTCGGCCTGACCATCGCTTTCAAGCGCGGACAATTCAAGGTCTACCAGGAAGTTATCACTGCCCCAACCCAGAGCAAAGGAAGAAGCGCCATCGCCACTTACACCCAGGTCTACGGCCAGCGCACCGGGGAAGGTAATACCACCACCAGAGCCACTTGCTGCGTCACGTGCTTCACTAACAGCTCCCTGGGAACCGCCGACTGAGAATACATTGTCGCCGCTAACGTCATAACCTGCGCCACCCCAGCGAATACCGAGGTTCTGAGCGACGTTGGTCTGAGCCCGGACAATGCGCGCTTCAATCGACACCTGCCGAACCGGCACATCCCAGGTGGATACCAGCCGGCGAATTTCCTCAAGCTTCGCCGATGTTTCACGAACACTGATGGTATTGGTGCGCACATCAGACGATACAAAGCCACGGTCGGAAATCAGCTCCTTATCGGCTTTGATCAGCCCGACAATATCAGCAGCTTTCGCGTAGTTCACCTGAATGATATCCAGACGAACCGGGGCAAGTTCCGCAATTTGCTTGGTGGTTTCCAGTTCAAGTTTCTCACGGGCGGCGATTTCGTCAGCCGGCGCTACCAGCAGAACGTTACCAATCTGGCGCTTGTCCAGGCCCTTGG
>CAYUTG010000106.1:0-9420 GCA_964447555.1 uncultured Marinobacter sp. | reverse complement strand
CTCCCAGCAACAGAATCATCCAGTTCAGGTATATCCAGATCAGCAGAATAATGCCAATTGCAAAACTGGAGTAAATGGCCGCGTACTTGGCAGACCCCGCCACAAAGGAGGCAAACAACATTCCGCCAGCCTGCCATGAAACACCGGCAACCAGCCCGCCAATAAATGCATAACGTACTTTCACACGGGTGTTGGGCATGAAGATATACACAAACGTGAACGCCCCCACCACCAGGAAAAACGGTGTAAACCGGCTGACCGCTAAAATCAGGGATCCAAACGGTTCAATATCAATCAGTGCCTGCACAAACGACGATGAAAAGATGGTTGCACTGATGCCTATTGCAGACACCATCAGCAGCGGGCCAACCATGATCACGCTCAGGTAGTTACTGAAGCGCTGGCCCATGGAGCGCATATCTGGCACGCGCCAGATCATGTTAAACGACCGCTCAATTTTCTGAAGCAGTGAGATAACCGTATACACCAGCAGGGCAAGCCCTACGGAGCCCAGAACACCCACTTTTATGTTGTCGACAAAACCCAGTATTTTCTCTGCCAGCTCTATGCCCTGCGGCCCCATGGGCTGAAAAAACTGGAACAGGAAGGGCTCCATACGCTCGTGCACACCCAGAGCCTTGAGCACAGAAAAACTCAGCGCCAGCATGGGCACTATGCTTAACAACGTGGTGTACACCAGGCTCATGGCATGAAGAGTCAGTTGCCCGCTGACAACATCTCGTACCAGCGCGTACGCCGCACGGCCCGTTTTATAGAGCCATGTCCATGGCCAGCTTTTGGGTGGGTCCGGGTTTATAAGAATCCAGTCTTCTGCAGACTGAAGCCGTTCTTTAATTTGAAAGGAAGCCACTTAACGTCCTGTTTTTCCGGGAGCAATGAAACCACCCGCAATAGGGTGCGAACAGCTCCAGTATGGCTTAAATTCTGTAAAGGTGGAAAGCAGGCGGGGGAATTTTCCCGCCTGCTTTCTTAATGTCCGGGCCGCTTACCAGGCAACGGCATCGTCCGGACCACGTTTGATGATCGGAGTCTCTCCTTCCCAGATGGCGAGGCCGGATGCCAGGTCAGTCAGTGACAACTGAATGTAATACTCTACCTGCTGCTCATCACCTACCTTGTGATTGCGCTGCAAAATCTTGCCAGACAGGCTCAGGTCCGGTGCCTGAAGGGTGCCTTTCTTCTGCACTCCGGATTGGTCAAACTCATCGGAATTGCGCAGTTCGCGGGCCTTCTGGGTCATTTCATCTTCAGGGCCGTTAAGGCCAACGGCAGTGGTGGTAACCACCTTCCCGGAGCGCAGCAATGCCACGCGGATTTTTTTGGTGAGCTGGTCGGTATCAATTCGCTGCATGGTGTCATTGGTAATGCGGCTAACCACCATAATATAACGGCTGCCGTCCGGATTGGTGACAGCCCCGCTGGCAAGCATGTCTTCTACGGCATCCGTGGCGGCTTTTTCAAAATCGCGGTAATCCATGGTCATCGCCACAGGGCCATCGTCTGCGGCCGGGTCAATATAACGGGCAGGCGCAGCGCAGCCGGCCAGCACCGCAAAGCCCACAAAGATTACAACAGCACGTATCAACATTGGACGTTCCTTTTATCGGGGTTCGCGAAGGTGAAGCTGGTAGCTGGCAACGCTGGTATCTGGCGCTGTCGCCGTGAAGTAACGTGTCTGGCCACGCAACAGGGTTGCCTTGCGGTAACCCTCGCCAACACTGTTAACAACCATGCCACTGGTATCGAACCAGGTGACTTTCCAGGCCAGCTCGGAATCAGACCGCGCCTCCAGAGCAAACTGTACCTGAAGAAGGCTGCTACCATCCGGCTGTTCCAGGCGGGTTTCGACAAGTTCGGTAACATCGGTGGCGTAACTGACCTCCGGATCTACTTTCAGCGCCTGCCTTTCGGCCGGTGCATTGGTTACAGGTGGCGATGCACAGCCCACCAGAGCAAGTATAAGCAAACTGGCTAACAATCCCGCTTTCATAATATACGTCCTGTCGTTGTGGTGGATTGCCTCATCACTGGCCTTTCGATACCCGGGCGGCTGGCTGTTCAGGAAGCCGCGTGAGTGTGGCTTTGGTTTTTCCCTGAAGATCTATTGTAATCACCGTTGCCGGGGCCGATAAGGCCGGCCGTTTAACGTACACCAGCGTGAACGGTTGCTGTGGAATTTCAACCTGGCCCAGGGCCTCGCCGTTAGAGCCTGACAGGGTAAGAATACCGCTTTCCGGCCGATTTATCCTCGCGGCTTGCCAATGATCTGGCAGTGCCTGCCAACTTCGCAGGTCGGCCTGGGTGGTTGCTGCGGCAAATGCAAAGGCACCAATCTGGCCCACCAGGCCAAACTGTTTGGTGGCCTCTCTCTGCAGCGCGGCTTTAATCACTGCCGAGGTAACGGCTCTGGTGAGAATACCGGCAAAGCGCTCTTTCATTTCGGTACGGACAACCCTGCCCATATCTGATATTCGTTCTGTGTGCTTAGCGTCTCCAGCACTGTCCACCACGCCGAGCGTTCCTGGCACCGCTGACCGCTCTGTATATTTTGGCAGAGCAATTCCAAAATACCCGGTCACCAACTGATGCCCCTGGGTAATCAAAATTGGAACACTGAAACGAGATTCCTCAAGAACCGGCCCCAGTCCATTTTCATACATAACCCAGACTTGCGGCGGCAGGTCCGACAGCTTCTGCTTTCCCGCCGCAAGATTAACAGCCAATTCGGCGTCTGCTTTGAGCACGGTGCTTTCCGGCTGCATATCTGCTACCCGCTTCAATGCCGTGGCGGCCCGCTCTGCATCCGAACCTTCGGAAGCATTCGCCAAAAAATACAAGCCGTACAGATAGGTGCTGGCAGTCACGATAAACTGTGGGAAAACAGACCAGCCGGACACAGCACCGTAGTGGTTCGTAACGGCGGCCTGAAGCCCCTCACTGCCAAGACTGTTGCGAACTGCCGCGGCATTGCTGTCGCCGTCACGTGCCTCTTTTCTGAGCGCTGCCTGCTGCTCTGAGATTTCCATGTGAAAATAATCAACAGCACGCCGCGTGCGGTCATTGGCCCGGTTGAACTCAACCCGCGCGTAGGCCTGGTTGCCCTCAGCCAGAAATGCCAGCCCCTTGTAAGTATTGACCAGAACCGCCTCAGACATGAGCACTTTATAGTCACGCACTGAATCGTTAACCATTACCGCCATAAAGCCATCTGCGGCTTTTTGTAAAACGCCTTCCGTATCCAGATGTTTCATTCCATCTTCAGCCAGATCATAAGCGCTTACCGCTTTGCTATACTGACCAGTCAAAAGGTACATCTCACCCTGATGCAATCGCTCCAGTACGTTGCTTTCGGTATCGCCACGGTGGCTTTCATCTACCTGCGGGCTGACGGCTTGCAAGGCTGTCTGGTAATCACCAGAAATGTAAGCCGCATTGAAGGACGCCATCTGGTCGCGCTGCTCAAAGGTAGAGCAGCCGGCAACAAGGGCGACACCTCCAAGCACAAGCAACAAACGCTGAACAGCTTTCACACAGGCACTCCCGAAACAACTTTCAGCCCTGTTTTCGGGCACTCTGTTACGAAGCAAGATTACGGGCGGTGATATCAACAATCCGCTGCCGTGCTTCACGGCTGGCCCAGGCAGAGTGAGGGGTAATGATCAGGTTGGGAATATCATCAGCCAGCAACGGGTTACCATCGCGGGGTGGCTCTTCCGTAAGCACATCAAAGCCGGCACCACCAATAACACCGGATCGTAACGCACTGGCAAGTGCAGCTTCATCCACCAGCCCGCCACGGCTGGTATTAATCAGCAGCGCGTCTTGTTTCATCATGCTCAGTTCCCGGGCACCAATCAGGTTTCGTGTGCTGTCAGTCAGCAGGCAATGAAGCGATATCACGTCGGCCTGCTGCAACAATTCATCAAGGGGGATACGGGGGTAACCATCAACCTGCCCGGTGGTCTGGCCGGGCCGGGCACCCAGAATAATGTTCATGCCAAAGGCTTTCGCACGCTCTGCCACACCCTGGCCGAGGTCGCCATAACCAACAATACCCAACGTGCGGCCCTCAAGTTCCAGAATCGGGTAATTCATCAGGCAGAACATATCACTCTGGCCCCAGTGCCCTGCCCGAACATCGCGATTATAATCCAGCAGCCTTGTGGCCAGTGCCAATATCAGCGCCATGGTGTGCTGCGCAACAGTAGATCGCCCGTACCGGAGCACATTAAGCACCCGGATTCCCAGTTCGTTAGCCGCCCCAAGGTCAACATTGTTAAGGCCGGTGGCAACCACCGCTATGGTTTTTATCTGGGGATTTGCCTCCAGATGTTCACGCGTGAGCACAACCTTATTAACCAGCACCGTATCAAATCCCTTCAGGCGCGAAGTCACCTCATCCGCAGATGTGCTGTCATGCCGGACCAATTCGCCGGTCACTCGCTCTATAGGTGCCAGATCGACACCGTCACCAAGGGTTTTAGCATCAAGGAAAACAGCTTTCATAGACTTCTCCTGAATCAACACGGGGACAGACCCGGGCACCCTGAGCGCGAGGCGGCTATTGGCCCATGCCTTGATTGTGGCGGTTATTGGCATAAATGCACAACCCCATGAAATTGATCGACATACCCGGTGCCGCCAGCGGGAGGCACTTCAGAAAATAAGTTACCATGGGTTATTTACATCGAAGACACACCGCTATACATTAAGTAACCATCGTTCACTTAAATGGGAATTCACTATGAACTATGTTCTGATCACCGGTGCCAGCGCCGGCATTGGCGACGCATTTGCCCGGGCTCTGGCCGCGGAGAAGGAGAATCTGATTCTGGTGGCCCGCCGGGAAGACCGACTGAGTAGCCTGGCACAGGAATTATCCGAATCGTTTGGTGTATCGGTAGAGGTTCTGGCAGCCGATCTCGCCACCTCCGACGGCGTTAACAAGGTTATTACCACGGTTGCTTCCCGAAACTGGCAACTGAAAGGATTGGTCAATAATGCGGGCTTTGGGGACCGGGGGGCCTTCAGCGAACTGACACTGGAACGTCAGATCAATATGATTCAGGTTAACGTAACCGGCCTGGTCGCGCTGACCAGACAGTTGATTGCCAATCTGGAAGCAACCCAGGACAGCTTTGTCATCAACGTTGCTTCTACTGCAGCATTTCAGGCAGGCCCAGGCATGGCCATTTACTACGCCACCAAGGCCTTTGTGTTGTCATTTTCCGAAGCCCTGCATGAGGAACTACGAGGTTCTGGCATAGCGGTAAGCACCCTGTGCCCCGGAGCAACAGATTCCGAGTTCGCGGCCGAAGCCAACATGACCAGCACCCGCCTGTTCAGGGCAGGCACCATGTCTGCTCAGGCGGTGGTCAGCACGGCACTGGCCAGGCGCCGCAACGCCATTGTTATCCCGGGACTGCGCAACCGGTTAATGGTATGGTTGGGCAAGATTTCCCCCCGGCTTATTACACGGCGCCTTGCAGGTTGGTTACAGGCATAAACATCCCATGAAAAACAGGCTTTGTGGCGGCAGGCAACGCGCACGCACAGACGCAGAAAAACGCACACGGGAACAGCATATACTTGATGCGGCGGCTGAGTTGTTCACCAGTCACCGTTTCAACCAACTGACACTGGCTGATGTAGCCAAAAGTAGTGGCCTGACCAAGGCGGCTCTGTACCGTTATTTCAGAAGCAAGGAACTGCTGTTCATTGCGGTGTACCAGCGGGCATTTCAGGCGCTGGTGAACGATGCACAATCAAGAACACTGACTTCGCTGCCCAACGATCTGGCAAGGTTGCTGGCCGACCACCCGGTTTTCTGTGGCCTGACTGCCATCCTGCATGTTGCTCTGGAAACCGGGCTGACCGAACAGGAAGCCAGAGCATTCAAGCTGTTCCTGCTGGAGCAATCACAGGCGCTGATTGTACCGATCAAAGCAGTGAGCGGCCGGGACGATACCGCCTGCTTTCACTTCCTTATGCAGTGCCAGCAGGCGCTGATTGGCTGCTGGCACATGACCCACCCACCGGGAGCAGCTCGCAAGGCCATAGAACAGCCACCGCTTATAGTTTTCAAAATGGCGTTTGAGCCCACGCTGCGGAGCCACCTGACTGCATTGAGCCTGGATTTTTGTAACACTCAGGTTAGGCAAGCCTGACCTGAGTCCATTATTTGTCCAGGCGGTCTGTAAATCTGGACACAGCGTCAACCACCTGATCAGCCGCAACCCGAATGTCACTGATCACCTCGCCTACCTCACCCACAAGCCCCTGCACTTCTTCTGCCTGAGATTTGCCAGACTCGATAATACCTACAGCACGGGACGTCAGCTCCTGATTTCGGCTGACCACGGTCGTAATCTCTTCTGTAGCCTCTGATGTGCGCGACGCCAGCTTTCTTACTTCGTCCGCAACCACGGCAAACCCCCTGCCCTGATCACCGGCCCGGGCCGCCTCAATGGCCGCATTCAGCGCCAGCAGGTTGGTCTGCTCTGCGATACTGCTAACGCTTTGTATCAGCGTGTTGATTGTCTGGGATTGCTGATCCAGCTCGCCAATACCCTCTACTGCACGGCTCATCTGAGAGGCAAGTTGCTGCATTACCCCAGCGGTACTTTCCATCAGCTCTATTCCACGCCTGGCGCTCGACAGCGTTGTTTTTGAGGTGTCATATGCTACACCTGCCGCACTGGAGATTTCACGCTCACGGGTTACTTCTTCGGTGATCACAGTAGCGAATTTGACCACTTTATACAGCTCATCCTGAGCATTCATCAGAGGGTTGTAGGAGGCTTCCAGCCACACTTCCCGACCGGATCGGTCTATCCGCCGGAACCGGTCGGCTACAAACTCACCACGCCCCAACCGCTGCCAGAACTGCTTATACTCAGGCGACTCAACAACATCCGGGGAACAGAATACTCTATGGTGTTTGCCTCTGACCTCATCCAGTGAATAGCCCATGGCATCCAGGAACAGCCTGTTGGCATTCAGTACATGGCCATTCATATCAAACTCAATAACCGCTGTGGACCGTTGCATGGCACTAATCAGGTTTTCATGCTGGCGGGAAGTCTCAATCGTTCGAGTGAGGTTGTTTGCATAAATCGTGATGTGATCCAACCTGCCACTCTGGCGTTTGATCGGACAAACCGTGGCACGCAGCCAAAGGTTGTCACCCTGACCATTCTGCACCTGCCAGGCTCCGACCCAAACCTGGCCCGCATCCAGGGCGGTCATCATCCCTTTAAAATGCTCTGTGTTTTGAAGGTGCCTTGGCACAAGATCCTGTGCACGCTTGCCAACAACAGTGTCATAACCAGCACCGAACTCTTCCTGAAACTTCGGATTCGTCGATCTGATTTTACCGGAGGCGTCTATTTCCAGGGCCATCAGCTCATCCCCGATGTCCTCAACAAGCTGTTGCAACATGTGCAGCTCTTCTTTAAGTGCTGCGTTTTCCTGCTTGATTTTTTTGTCGAACATTGGTCTCCCATGCCTGCACCCGTGGCGCAAACCCTGTTACTGTTTAGTCGGTTACTCTGAAACAATGTAGCGGCGAAAATGGGCAAAACTTGAGCAGAATTTCTCACGTCAGGCTGTATTTTCCTGGCATGAACACGTCCGCTTTCACCATGAATCAATACGGGGGCTGCAACCATGGAACACGAATTCTGGCACGAACGCTGGGCAAAAAGTGAAATCGGTTTTCACGAGGGCGCCGTAAACAAATTCCTGCAGGAGCACTGGCCAGAAATGGCTGGCAACACCACCGAAGCCGTTCTGGTGCCGCTTTGTGGAAAGGCACGGGATATGTGGTGGCTGCACGACCGCGGCCATCCTGTTATTGGTGTAGAGCTTAGCGACATAGCCTGCAAGGATTTCTTTGCAGAGGCCGGCGAGAAGGCCGCGGTCAGCCCTGGCGAGCCGTTCACCAGATTCACCCATAACGGGCTGGAACTCTGGTGCGGCGATTTCTTCCAGCTAGCGGCGCAGGAACTTGGGCATATTCGCCTGGTATACGACCGGGCCGCACTGATAGCCCTGCCTCCGGCCATGCGCCGGAAATATGTTGAGCACCTGACCATGATTGTTCCGGACGGTACCCGCATTTTTCTGGTCACACTCGATTACGATGCCGAGATTAAAGGGCCTCCGTTTAATGTCAGCAACGACGAGGTGCAGGCGCTCTATGGGGAAGGGTTTGAAACGGAACTCCTGCTCACCCAGACCATTGCTGACGACCATCCGTTTGCCAGGCGCAAGGGGCTTAAGGGGGCGACTGAAAGCGTGTTCCGGCTCACTAAACGTAACACGATTTAATGAACCTTAACCGTTGCACCACTGTCTAACCTCGCGACTGTGGGCTAAGCTCAGAGTAAGCGGGCGGCTGAAGTAGCAAAGTAGCACCAGAGTTCCCGGGCGGCCCGTGAGTATCCATTTCTTCCATTCATAACCAACTGACCGTCCTGAAGGGGCGAACCGATGTAACGGGGATAGTGTGTGAATTAAAAGCAGACTTACAGAGAGCAAGCGAGGGGCTATCTATGAGTATTATGCAGCACTTCAAAGACCGGTATGAAAGCACCCGGGAAGAAGAATACAGCCTGGAAGAATATCTCGAAATCTGCAAAAGCGACCCAACAGCCTATGCCTCGGCCGCTGAACGAATGCTGATCGCCATTGGCGAGCCAGAGCTTGTTGACACCTCCCGTGACCCACGCCTGTCACGTATTTTTTCCAACAAAGTGATTAAACGGTACCCCGAATTCGATGAATTTTACGGCATGGAAGATGCGGTAGAGAACATTGTTTCGTTCTTCCGCCACGCCGCTCAGGGCCTGGAGGAAAAGAAACAGATTCTGTATTTGCTGGGCCCTGTGGGTGGCGGCAAATCCTCACTGGCTGAAAAACTCAAGGCACTGATGCAAAAAGTGCCCTTTTACACCATCAAGGGCTCACCGGTTAATGAGTCGCCACTTGGGTTGTTTGATCCGACAGAAGATGCGCAGATTCTTGAAGAGGAATATGGCATTCCTCCCCGCTACATAAAGAACATCATTTCACCCTGGGCCGTTAAACGCCTGCACGAGTATGGCGGCGATATCAGCCAGTTCCGCGTGGTCAAAAAATACCCCTCAGTGCTTGATCAGATCGCTGTATCCAAAACCGAGCCGGGTGATGACAACAACCAGGATATCTCGGCCCTGGTTGGCAAGGTAAACATCCGCATGCTGGAAGACTTTTCTCAGGATGACCCGGATGCCTACAGTTTCAGCGGCGGGTTGTGCAAGGCCAACCAGGGGCTGATGGAATTCGTGGAAATGTTCAAGGCCCCCATCAAAGTGCTGCACCCGCTACTGACTGCCACTCAGGAAGGCAACTACAACA
>CAYUTG010000105.1:0-9440 GCA_964447555.1 uncultured Marinobacter sp. | reverse complement strand
GGGGGGTGGGGTCTCTTTTCTTTGTAAAAACAACTCGATTCGCTCAGACACGTTTTTCTGACAGAAAAGCGAACCCACCCCCTAGCCTGCCGGCCTTGGCGTTAGGCGCTTTGGCGATTATTTGTTAATAATGGTTTCAGGTAGTGGCCGGTGTGGGATGCCGGGTTATTCGCTACCGCTTCAGGCGTTCCCTCCGCGATGATCTGCCCGCCACCGGAGCCACCTTCGGGGCCCAGGTCGATGATCCAGTCCGCTGTTTTGATAACGTCCAGGTTGTGCTCGATCACAATAATCGTGTTACCTCGTTCCCGCAGTCGCTCCAGTACGGTCAGCAGTTGCTGTATATCGTAAAAGTGCAGGCCGGTTGTGGGTTCGTCGAGGATGTACAGGGTTTTCCCGGTATCCCGCTTTGACAATTCCTTCGCCAGTTTTACCCGCTGGGCTTCGCCGCCGGATAGGGTGACGGCGCTCTGGCCGAGGCGGATATAGGACAAGCCCACGTCGATCAGTGTCTGAAGTTTCCTTGCCAGGAAGGGCACGGCATCGAAGAATTCCCGGCCTTCTTCAACGGTCATTTCCAGAACTTCGTGGATGTTTTTGCCCTTGTAACGTACCTCCAGGGTTTCGCGGTTGTAGCGTTTACCTTTGCAGACATCGCAGGGTACGTACACGTCTGGCAGGAAGTGCATTTCAACTTTGATAACACCGTCACCCTGGCAGGCTTCACATCGGCCGCCCTTCACGTTGAATGAGAAGCGCCCTGGCTTGTAGCCTCGTGCGCGGGCTTCCTGAGTGCCGGAAAACAGCTCTCTGATAGGCGTGAATAGCCCGGTATAGGTGGCCGGGTTGGAGCGGGGTGTTCTGCCTATCGGGCTCTGGTCGATATCAATGACCTTGTCCAGATGCTCCAGGCCTGTCAGGGTTTCGTAGGGGGCGGCGGAGAGGCTGGTTGCCTTGTTCAGCCGGGCGGCCGCCACCGGGTAGAGGGTGCTGTTGATCAACGTGGATTTGCCGGAACCGGAAACGCCGGTAATGCAGGTCATTACGCCGAGTGGCAGCTCAAGATTGGTATTGCGCAGGTTGTTGCCCCGGGCACCGGTCAGAACCAGATGTTGCCCCGTGCCGGTATAGCGCTGGTTCGGAATTGGGATTTCACGGGTTCCGTTAAGGTACTGTCCGGTCAGTGAGTCAGGGTTCTCTATGATCTGCTGTGGCGTGCCCTGTGCGATGATGTGTCCGCCATGAACGCCTGCGCCCGGACCAATGTCGATAACATGGTCGGCGGCCCGTATGGCGTCCTCGTCGTGTTCCACCACGATAACCGTATTGCCGAGGTCCCGGAGGTGGGTCAGGGTTGCCAGTAGCCGATCGTTGTCCCGCTGGTGCAGGCCAATGGAGGGCTCGTCGAGAATGTACATGACACCAACCAGGCCGGCACCAATCTGGCTGGCCAGGCGTATGCGCTGGGCCTCACCACCGGAAAGCGTATCAGCACTACGCTCAAGGGTCAGGTATTCAAGGCCTACATTCACAAGAAATTGCAGGCGCTGGCGTACTTCTTTGAGAATTTTTTCAGCAATTTCGCCTTTCCGGCCAGCCAGTTCGAGGTTGGTGAAGTAGTCAAAGGCGTCGCCTACCGGCATCCGGGTTACGTCTGAAATCGTATTTTCTTCAATGAACACATGCCGTGCGCTTCTGCGAAGGCGTGAACCGCCGCAGTCTTTGCAGGGCTGTGTGCTCATGTTGCGGGCCAGTTCTTCGCGAACACTCTGCGATTCGGTTTCACGGTAGCGGCGCTCAAGATTGGGGAGAATGCCCTCGAAAGGGTGCGCTCGCTCTACAATGTGGCCCCGTGAGTTCACGTACTGGAAGGTAACGGCTTCGTCGCCTGATCCGTGCAGCAGGATGTCCCGGAAAGATTCCGGCTGATCGATCCAGGGGGTTTCCAGGTCAATTCCGTAATGATCCGCTACGCTCTTAAGCATCTGGAAGTAATAGACGGCGCGGCGGTCCCAGCCTTTGATGGCACCTGCTGCCAGCGTTGCTTCGGGGTGCTGAACAATTTTCTCCTGATCGAAAAACTGCTTTACGCCAAGGCCGTCACACGTGGGGCAGGCACCCGCGGGGTTATTGAAGGAAAAGATGCGGGGCTCCAGTTCGCTGAGTGCATAACCACAGAAGGTGCATGCGTATTTTGCCGAAAAGGTGTGCTCTTCGCCCTCTCCACTCAAAGGCGCGACTAGCGCTATGCCATCGGCAAGCTGGAGCGCTGTTTCAAAGCTTTCCGCCAATCGTTGTTCCAGCCCGGGCTTTACTTTAAAGCGGTCGACAACCACATCAATCTGATGTTTGCGTTTTTTATCCAGTACCGGGAGGTCGTCTATGTCGTAAACCGTACCGTCTACCCGTAAGCGAATGAACCCCTGGCTCTTCATACTGTCAATAATCTGCAGGTGTTCCCCTTTCCGGTCACGGATAACCGGTGCCAGAATGACCAGCCGACTGCCTTCGGGCATGGCCATAACCTGGTCTACCATCTGGCTGACGGTTTGTGCCTCCAGAGGCTGGCCGTGATCAGGGCAGCGGGGCTCGCCGGCTCTGGCAAACAGCAGGCGAAGGTAGTCATAAATCTCAGTAATGGTGCCCACGGTTGACCGGGGGTTGTGAGAGGTGGATTTCTGCTCGATGGAGATAGCCGGTGATAAACCTTCAATGTGGTCAACATCGGGCTTTTCCATCATAGACAGAAACTGACGGGCATAGGTGGATAAAGATTCGACATAGCGGCGCTGGCCCTCGGCATAAAGAGTGTCAAACGCCAGGGATGATTTACCGGAGCCAGAGAGGCCCGTGATCACAATCAGCCGGTCTCTTGGCATATCCAGGTCGATGTTTTTCAGGTTGTGGGTGCGTGCCCCCTTGATCTGGATAGAATCCATAGTGCCTCGCTCAGATAAAAGCGGAAATTATACCGCGTTACGTGGATGACAGCGAAAATTGCTGATGCTCTGGCGCACCTGAGGTTATCCCCCGAACGGACACCGTCTGTTACAATGCGCCGCCTATGAAGTTCATGCTTTCGTAATTATCCGCTCACAACTCCGGCTGAGGTAGCAGTGCCATGAATTCGCTGGAAAAAAGATCTGTTGCAGCCCTCGCATCGGTTTACGCCATGCGCATGCTGGGCCTTTTTATGATAATGCCGGTTTTCATGCTGCTGGGCAGCGACCTTAATGGAGCCACGCCGGCCCTGCTTGGCTTTGCCATAGGCGCTTATGGCCTGAGTCAGGCTCTGCTGCAAATTCCCTTTGGTTTGCTGTCTGACCGCGTCGGCCGAAAGCGCATGATTTACATTGGTCTGATACTGTTTGCAGCAGGCAGTGTTCTGGCTGGTGCCGCTGACTCTATATACGTTGTTATCGCCGGGCGGATTCTTCAGGGCGCCGGTGCGATTGCCAGTGTGTTAATGGCATTGTTGAGCGACCTGACCCGGGAAGAGCAGCGGACCAAAGCCATGGCGACCATCGGGGTGTCCATTGGCATGTCGTTTTCTGTCTCGCTGGTTGTCGGGCCTCTGGTTGGATCGCTCTGGGGCCTCTCGGGCATTTTTTACGCAACTGGTGCGCTGGCTGTTGTTGCCTTGTTCATTGTGTACCGGGTGGTGCCTTCGCCTCACCAGCAAAGGCTCAGTGCTGATACCCACCCGGCGAAAGAGATGCTGGGCAGAGTATTAACCGATGGGCGTCTGCTGCGGCTGGATCTGGGTATTTTTTCCCTGCACCTGACTCTGACATCACTGTTTCTGGTGTTCCCATCCATGCTGAGAGATCAGTTGGGGTTGGCGAGCAGCTCTCACTGGTGGTTCTACCTGAGTGTTATGGTGACCTCTTTCTGCGCCATGGTGCCATTTATCATTATCGGTGAGAAAAAGCGTAAAATGAAGCCGGTTTTATGCGGGGCTATTGCGTTACTGATTCTGGCGGCAGCCGGCCTCGCCAGCATTACCGATGGGCTGGTAACCGCCTGGGCAATGCTCTTTTTCTTTTTTATGGCGTTTAACCTTTTGGAAGCCAGCCTGCCGTCGCTGATCAGCAAAGAGGCCCCGGCTGCCAGTAAAGGGACGGCCATGGGAGCTTATTCCACGTCCCAGTTTATGGGAGCTTTTCTGGGTGGTGCGCTGGGTGGCATGCTGCTGGAGCAGTTTGGGGCAAACGGTGTTTTATGGTTTATGGTGGCCGTGCTCGCATTCTGGCTGCTGGTGGCGTTAACCATGCCCGCGCCAGGTTACACCACCAGTTTCGTGGTACAGTTGAAACAGGTTGTCAGTGATCAGCTTGGTGACATTGACAAGCGATTGCGCGGGCTGCCCGGCGTGAAAGATGTCGTTATTGTTGAAGATGCAGCCGCGGCCTATCTGAAGGTTGATCAGCAACAATTTGATGAAGCATTGCTTGCGGATTTCCCGTTTGTGCGGCAGGGTAGCAGTTCTTGAAATCTGGTGGTCTGCAGGGAGTGCAGACAGCTACTGAAAATACAGCCAGGAGCAAAGCATGGCACGAGGCGTCAATAAAGTCATACTTATCGGGAACCTGGGTCAGGATCCCGAAACACGTTACACCCCGAACGGCAACGCCGTAGTAAATCTGAACCTGGCGACGGATGAAAGCTATAAGGATCGTCAGACTGGCCAGTTGGTGCCGAAGACTGAATGGCACCGGATTGTGATGTTCGGCAAGATAGCCGAAATTGCCGGTCAGTACCTGCGTAAAGGCTCCAAGGTTTATATTGAGGGTAAGCTACAAACCCGGAAATGGCAGGGGCAGGATGGTCAGGACCGCTACACCACGGAAGTGGTGGTGGATATTAACGGCCAGATGCAGATGCTCGACAGCCGTGGTGGCGAAGGTGGTGCCAGTCAGGGTGCTCCTGCCGGACGTCCTCAGCAACAGAGTAACTATTCTGCACCTGCAGGACAGCCGCAGAATAATAGCGCGCCTCAGCAGCCGTCAGGCGGTTACAGTCAACCGGCACCCGGCAATATGCCTGAGCCGATTGATGACTTTGATGATGATATTCCCTTCTGAGGCTGGCCTGCACTTTCTGGCCTGAGAATAACCTGTTAAAGCCTCCGTTTATGGAGGCTTTAATATATGTGTTTTAAAAAGATTACAAAATTAATCGCTCAGAGGAGGCCCCAAGTGCATTAGCCACCTTTGGCGTGTATCGCGGCCATGACCGGGTTATCTACTGGCATGAAATTCGTTAGCAGGGGCCAGCGGCCTGCTGCTACGCATCTTCATCGTCTGCATGGTCCAGTCCGAGGCTGTTGATTTTCCGGGTCAGGGTGTTTCGTCCCCAGCCCAGCAGGGCAGAGGCGTCCCGGCGCAGGCCCCCGGTATGTTTCAGGGCGGCCTCAATCATGATTTTTTCGAATTCGGGCATGGCGGTATTCAGGATATCTTTTTTTCCCCGCTTGAGCTCCTGCTCGGCCCAGTTACGCAGGTTCTCCCGCCAGTTTCCCGCTGCGGTTTCCGGTTCTGCGGGGTTCAGAAGCTCCGGTGGCAGGTCATCCATATGAATCTCGCGGCCACTGGCCATAACCGTGAGCCATCGGCAGGTATTCTCCAGTTGGCGGACATTGCCGGGCCAGTCCAGTGTCGCCAGATATTGCTCAGCGTCCTTGCGCAGGGTTTTGGGCTCTACAGCCAGTTCGCTGGCGGCGTGTTTAAGGAACTGCTGCATCAGCCTGGGGATATCTTCACGGCGTTCCGACAACCGGGGTAAGTGAATACGAATAACGTTCAGGCGGTGGAACAGATCTTCCCGGAAGGTTCCCGCCTGCACCAGCTTTTCCAGATTCTGATGCGTGGCTGCAATAATTCGTACATCCACTTTAACCGGTGTTGTACCACCCACCCGATAAAACTCGCCATCAGCCAGCACCCGGAGCAAACGGGTTTGGGTGTCTGCTGGCATATCACCAATTTCATCCAGAAACAGCGTGCCGGTGTTTGCCTGTTCAAAACGGCCCTGCCGGTGGTTGCTTGCTCCGGTAAACGCCCCTTTTTCGTGGCCAAACAGTTCGGATTCAATCAGGTCTTTGGGGATGGCCGCCATGTTCAGAGCAATGAACGGTTGTCTGGCCCTGGGGCTGTGGTTGTGAAGTGCCTGCGCGACCAGTTCTTTGCCCGTGCCGCTTTCACCGTTGATCAGTACCGTGATATTGGATTGAGATAAGCGCCCAATGGCGCGAAACACTTCCTGCATAGCCGGTGCTTCGCCAATAATTTCAGGCGTTTTTGTGGTGCCCTCACTCTGGGAGGGTGTGTCGAATCGCTGCTCGCGGCTGTGGGTGACGGCGCGTTTAACCAGTGCAACCGCATCGTCTATATCGAAGGGTTTCGGCAGGTAGTCGAAAGCACCGGTCTGGTAACTGGTCACAGCGCTTTCCAGGTCCGAGTGCGCGGTCATGATAATGACCGGGAGTTTCGGATACAGGGAAACTATCTCGGATAATAAGGTAATGCCATCGATACCGGGCATGCGAATGTCGCTGATAATGGCATCAGGCTGATACCGGCGCAATTCGGCGATAACCGTCTCGCCACTGTCGAACGCGTGAGTCTGCATGCCGGCTTGTGTTAATGCTCTCTCCAGCACCCAGCGAATACTGCGGTCGTCATCAATGATCCAGACATTGGCTGATGAGTTCATGAGCTGATCTCCAGAGGCAGAAAGATAGTAAAGCAGGTTTGGCCGGGCTGGCTTTCGCATTCAACCAGACCGTGGTGCTGGCTTATAATGCTCTGTGTAATGGAAAGCCCAAGCCCGGTGCCCGAGGCCCGGCCACTGATCATCGGGTAGAAGATGTTCTGTAGAAGTTCTGGCGGGACACCCGGCCCGTTATCAATCACTTCGATTTTGCACACCAGGCGGTGCAGACGCTGGCCAATATTGAACTGGCGCAAGGTGCGGGTACGAAAGGTGATGGCCGGTGGTGCATCGTCGGTTCGGTCTTCCTGATTTTCGAAGGCGGCCTGCATGGCATTACGGGCAATGTTCAGAAATGCCTGAATCAGCAGCTCCTTGTCGCCCCTGAGTTCTGGAATGCTGGGGTCATAATCCCGTTTAAACGCCAGTTGGCCTTTGCCTTCTGCTTCAAGAAGAGTTCCCACACGCTCCAGCACTTCATGAATGTTGGTTGGTGCCAGCCTGAGCGTTTTGTTAGGCCCAAGCATACGGTCGACCAGAGCGCGGAGGCGATCCGCTTCATTAATAATAACCTGTGTGTATTCTCGCTGGCCGTCACTTGTCAGTTCTCTGTCGAGCAGTTGTGCTGCACCACGAATGCCCCCCAGAGGGTTCTTGATTTCGTGAGCCATGCCCCGGACCAGAACACGGGTGGTTTCCTGCTGTGAAATCAGATCCTCTTTCCGGCTGATGCGCAGCAGGCGGTCTCTTGGCTGAATTTCAACCAGCAATTCACCGGGCTCCGGGCCAATGAGGGTGACCGAGTAATCTACGGTCAGAAAAACGCCGCTGGTTAACAGGAACCTTGCCTCACGGCGAGTGTACGACTGCCCATTGCCGGCAACCGCGTACAGGGTTTTCAGGCTGTCGCCTGTGTCCAGAAAAATGTCCTGAAAGGGCTGGCCCTGGCTACGGGTCATGCTGGTTTCAAACAGGTTTTCAGCGGCAGGGTTCAGATAGCAGACAGCCAGATTGTTATCCAGTACCAGCACAGCCGTGGTCAGACTGTCGAGAATGCTTTTGTATTCGCTGGTAAAAATCCCGGGCAGTGCCATGGCGATTCCTGTTTGAAGCGATAAGCGTCGTATGCGTAATCAGAAGCTCTTTTTTCTATGAGTTTTGCAAAAAGCGAACCAGCTTGAAGGCTTTCGTAAATAAAAAGCGCGCAGACTGCTGATGAAGGGCGGAGGCTGCCCGCTGGCGGTTGTGTGCCGGCGCCGGGATGGAGTATGGAGTGGACCAGCCAGAAACCTTGCCCTGTGATTGGACAGAGTATGGCTTTTTTTTGGTGCGAACGCACCAAAATGGTGCGCCAACTAACCCGTGATCAGTTTGTTGTGGAAGGGCGGTGTACCGTGAAATGAATGGCCGGGCCGTTTTTTATCTGAACGCCATTGCGGTCAATAATATGAACCTGAGCTTTGTGGGTTCCCCGGAACACATTGCTGACCACCACTGAGCCAGAGGTTGTTTGTCCGACGGGCTGACCATCGAGCGTCACTTCGTATTTATGGCCGGGCCTGAGCGCCGGTGTGCTTTGCATGGTGAACTGAATGTCTCCACTACCTGTGTGAAATGCCTGGTTGTCTTCAGGGTGAGTGAGCGAAACCTGTTGATAAACCGAACCTTCACGCTTCACCTCTTCACGCAATTTGCTGGTTTCCTGAACGGTTTGAGGTTTGGGCAGTGTGATCGTGGTAACAGGCTTCACCTTAATGGCTTCTGCGCCATCTGAGGGCTCATCTGAGAAAGTTACGTTGCCATAGGCGTCTACGTTTCGGTAAACCTCGGCAGTAGCGGGGGCGGCTAGTATCACCAGCGCTGTGGCAAATAATCCGGGCCAGGGAGTCATACAGGCACCTGTATTGATTGTTTCCCTGATTATCGACGGCACCGGGGTGCATTTCAACGCCTGAAACGCGGTAGTTGGTTACATATCGTTAAGTGCGGCGTGCGTAATGAAGCGTGTGGCAGCGAAGTCGGGGTCAGAACGAAAGTTCTGACCCCTGATTTGGCGGGGCAGTTAGCCCCCACGGTCATCAGCAGGAGTAGTACATCTCGAACTCGACCGGGTGTGTGGTCATGTTCAGACGCTCAACATCACCGCGCAGCAGGCCGACATATCCACCGATCATGTCTTCGGTAAAGACGCCGCCCCGGGTCAGAAACTCGTGGTCGGCTTCCAGACAGTCCAGAGCTTCGGAGAGGGTTTCGGCTACCTTCGGAATGTTCAGGGCCTCTTCTTTGGGCAGGTCATACAGATCTTTGTCCATGGCTTCGCCAGGGTGGATCTTGTTCTGAATGCCGTCCAGACCTGCCATCATCAGTGCTGCGAAGGCCAGGTACGGGTTTGCGCCCGGGTCCGGGAAGCGCACTTCAATGCGGCGTGCTTTCGGGCTGTTCACGTACGGGATGCGAATCGACGCAGAGCGGTTGCGCGCTGAATAGGCCAGCATAACTGGCGCTTCGTAACCGGGCACCAGGCGCTTGTAGCTGTTGGTGGTCGGGTTGGTGAACGCGTTAATGGCTTTGGCGTGCTTGATGATGCCGCCGATGTAATACAGTGCTGATTCGCTCAGGCCTGCGTAGCTGTCGCCGGCAAACAGGTTTTTGCCATCTTTGCTCAGAGACATGTGAACGTGCATGCCAGAGCCGTTATCACCAACCACCGGCTTGGGCATAAAGGTTGA
>CAYUTG010000104.1:1138-9467 GCA_964447555.1 uncultured Marinobacter sp. | reverse complement strand
CGGCTGGCAGTGGGTAAGCTACTGGTATCCGTTGGGGCAGGTGGTCTCATTCAAGCGCGAAGTGTATCGGCGTGCGCTGAGAGAACTGGCTCCGCGCCTGTTTCATAATATGGAGCAGTGGCAGCGAAGCGAGCGGAAACGGCGTTTAAAGGAACACACCTGATGGCGGATTAACCCCACAATGCTCAGCATACTGCGAAGTCTTATACAGGAAGTAAACAGTGCCCGTGATCTGCAGGAGGCACTGGATATTATTGTATCGCGGGTGCAGAAAGCGATGGGAACCGAGGTCTGCTCTGTATACCTGCTGGACCCGGACACCAATCGCTACGTACTGATGGCTACCGAAGGCCTATATCGCAAGGCGGTGGGCAAGGTAAGCCTGGGCTATTCAGAAGGCCTGATCGGCCTTGTAGGCTCCCGCGAAGAACCCATTAATCTCGAAAACGCACCGGCCCACCCCCGTTATCGCTACTTTCCAGCTACCGGCGAAGAGCGCTTCCGGTCATTTCTCGGCGTGCCCATTATTCACCATCGCCGGCTGCTGGGTGTTCTGGTTGTGCAGCAGCGGGAAAGTTCACGCTGCTTTGATGAGGGTGAAGAAGCCTTTCTGGTGACCGTTTCAGCGCAGCTGGCGGGGGTTATTGCCCACAGTGAGGCAACTGGCGTTATCAGCGGCTTGTCACTGACTGGCCAGGAAGCCAGGGATGTCAGTTTTAACGGCGTTCCAGGGGCTCCGGGTGTCGCGATCGGCACAGGTGTGGTTGTTTATCCGGTGGCCGATCTGGACCTGGTGCCGGAAAAAACCACAGACGATATTCATCAGGAGCTGGAGCTTTTCCACTCAGCGGTTGAGGCGGTGCGCAGGGACATTGAGCGGGTTGCCAATCGCCTGGCATCCCGGTTGCGCCCCGAAGAGCAGGCTCTGTTCGATGTGTATCTGCGCATGCTCAGTGACGAAGCACTGCCAGGTGAGGTGGTTGGCAGAATCCGGGAAGGTAACTGGGCCCAGGGCGCGCTGAAACAGGTGGTGCAGCAGTACGTTCGTCATTTTGAGATGATGGATGATCATTATCTTCAGGAGCGGGCGGTCGACGTACGCGATCTTGGCCGGCGCCTGCTGTCTCATCTTCAGGAGGGTGAGCAGGAGCATCTGGTATACCCGGACAGAACCGTGCTGGTGAGTGAAGAGCTGACCCCGGCCATGCTCGGAGAGGTGCCCAAAGGGCAGCTTATTGGTCTGGTGTCGGTTAAAGGCTCAAGCAACTCCCACGTGGCCATTCTGGCACGCGCCATGGGTGTGCCTACGGTTATGGGCCTGGTGGATATTCCGGTCAATCAGTTGGATGGCAAAGAGCTGATTATCGATGGGTTTGACGGGCGGATTTTCGCGTCGCCCTCAGACGATCTCCGGGCTGTTTACCAGGACATCTGTAATGAAGAGGATGAGCTTTTCAGAGGGCTTGAGGCCCTGCGTGACAAGCCTTGTGAAACCACCGATGGCCACCGTGTTTCGCTGCTGGTGAATACCGGGTTAATGACCGATGTTGTGCGCTCTCTGTCTCATGGGGCGGAGGGCATCGGGCTGTACCGGACCGAAGTGCCGTTCATGATCAAGGACCGCTTTCCTTCCGAACAGGAACAGCGGGGTTATTACCGCGAGCAACTGGAAGCCTTTGCGCCCAACCCGGTCACCATGCGTACACTGGATATCGGTGGTGACAAATTACTGACCTACTTTCCGATTCATGAGGAAAACCCGTTTCTGGGGTGGCGTGGTATACGGGTAACGCTTGATCACCCGGAAATCTTCCTGGTGCAGGTGCGGGCTATGCTCAAGGCGAGCGAAGGGCTGAACAACCTGCAGATCATGCTGCCGATGGTGAGTAATATCTCAGAGGTTGAGGAGTCTCTGCATCTGATTTACCGGGTATATCACGAAGTGCGGGAAGAAGGGTACGACATCCACATGCCCAAAGTGGGCGTGATGATCGAGATTCCCGCAGCGGTTTATCAGATACGGGAACTGGCAGACCGGGTTGATTTTCTGTCGGTCGGCTCTAACGACCTTACTCAGTATTTGCTGGCGGTAGACAGAAATAACCCACGGGTGGCGCAGCTCTATCACTCCTATCACCCTGCCGTGTTACAGGCGCTGGTCCGTGTGGCACAGGACGCTCACATGGCTGGCAAGCCTCTGGGTATTTGTGGTGAGCTGGCGGGTGATCCCGGTGGCGCCGTACTGCTTATGGCCATGGGCTATGATTCGCTATCCATGAACGCCGCCAGCCTGCCGAAAGTGAAATCGGTGGTGCGTAGTGTCAGCCATGAGTGGGCCGTCAAATTGCTGGAAGATGTGCTGCTGCTCGATTCGCCTCATGTCATTAAAAGTTGCGTAGACCTTGCGTTACGCAACGCCGGGTTCGGGCGATACCTCCGGCCAGGCCGGTCAACTCCGGTAGCCAGCGCAGAGCAGGCCATTTCCTGAGAGGCCGCCGTATTTCCGGCAATCTAGGGTGTGTACTCTAAAACCGACTGTTAGGTTAGAAATACAGTAACGCGATGTATCAACGGAATAAGGACCGGCCATGACAGCGCCAACCGAACTCAAACCTGCGCCTCGTATCGGGCTCGCCCTTGGTGGTGGCGGTCCGCTTGGCGGCATTTATGAGATAGGTGCCCTCAGGGCGTTGGATGAAGCACTGGACGGCCTGGATTTTAACGATATGCACGTTTATGTCGGCGTGAATGCCGGCTCGTTTGTGGCCGCCAACCTCGCAAACCAGATGACCACGGCCCAGTTGTGCCGGATTTTCGTGCGTAATGAAGCCGAGGTGCACCCGTTTCACCCGGAAGTATTTTATCGCCCGGCATTCAGAGAGATCGGGCGCAGGCTTCTGTCTGTGCCGGGCCTGGTGTCTACCGCCATCCGGCGCTTTGCCAGTAATCCTTATGATCAGAATCTGCTTGAGGCACTGACGATTCTGGCCCAGGTGGCACCGGCAGGGCTTTTCAACAATGACGGCCTGCACGAGTACCTGAAGCGGGCCTTTACCATGCTTGGTCGCACCAATGATTTTCGTCAGCTAAGGCACAGTCTGTATATCGTTGCCGCAGACGTTGAAAGTACCGAAGCGGTATGTCTGGGGGCCCCGGGATTTGATCACATTCCCATTTCGAAAGCGGTGCAGGCGAGCACGGCGTCTCCAGGGCTGTACGTGCCGGTAGAAATCGATGGCCGCTACTATGTAGATGGCACCCTGAGGAAGGGTTTACATGCTTCTGTTGCCTTCGGGGATGGCGCAGATCTGGTGTTTGCCGTAAACCCCCAGGTTCCCATAGATGCCAGCGCGGCCGTGCGTGCCGGAACCATGAAGCCCGGCGAACTGACCCGTTACGGTATGCCAAACCTGCTGTCTCAGACCTACCGCACCATGGTGCATTCCCGCATGCAGTCAGGAATAGCGCAATATGCAGGCGATTATCCGGATAAGGATATCCTGCTGTTTGAGCCGACCGGAGACGATGCCAAGCTGTTTTTCTCAAATGTGTTCAGTTTCCAGTCACGCCGCATGGTGTGTGAACATGCGTACCAGATGACCCGGCGGGACTTACTCAGCCGTGCTGATGAACTGGAGCCAAAGCTGGGCCGGTATGGCATCCGGCTCAGGCGGGATCGGCTGGAAGATGAGCAACGAACTATCAGTACCAGCCTGTACGGCGAGATGCTTCCGCTATACGTAGCGAAAGACCGCAAAAGAAAAGCAGAGAAGGGCCGGCTGGCATCGGGCCTTGAGAACGTGACTCATTTGTTCAGCAAGGCCCAGTAAAGCCTGAGGTTACAGAATATAGCGGCTCAGATCTTCATCTTCTGACAGATCGCCCAGCTTTTCATCCACGTAAGCCGCTGTTACCTCAAAGCCATCTTTGACGGTGTCACCGGCATCAAACGACAGGCTTTCAAGCAGGCGCTCCATCACTGTGTGCAGGCGTCTTGCGCCAATGTTTTCTGTGGTCTCGTTGACTTTCCAGGCAACTTCCGCAATCCGTGCGATGGCCCCGTCACCAAAGGTCAGCTTAACGCCTTCGGTTGCCATCAGTGCTTCGTATTGCTGAACCAGTGAGGCATCGGGCTCCGTCAGAATGCGTTTGAAATCGTCAGGAGTCAGCGCCTGCAGCTCTACCCGGATAGGCAGGCGGCCCTGTAGCTCGGGTATCAGATCAGACGGTTTAGACAGATGAAAAGCGCCGGAGGCGATAAACAGAATATGGTCGGTGCGAACCGAGCCATACTTGGTGCTGACGGTGCTGCCCTCAATCAGTGGCAACAGGTCTCGCTGTACTCCCTCACGGGAAACATCCGATGAGGTATTTTCAGACCGCTTGGCTACCTTGTCGATCTCATCCAGAAACACGATGCCATTTTGCTCTACTGCCAGTATCGCCTTCTGTTTGATTTCTTCCTCATTAACCAGCTTCGCCGCCTCTTCGTCTTTAACACGCTTCAGCGCATCCGCAACCTTTATCTTCCGGGTTTTGCGCTTATCAGACGACAAGTTCGAAAACATACTCTGAAGCTGATTGGTCATTTCCTCCATACCGGGAGGTGCCATAATCTCAACACTGGCACTGCTGTTGCGCAGGTCGATTTCAATTTCCTTATCGTCCAGTTCACCCTCACGCAGTTTTTTGCGGAACACCTGCCTGGTTGATGAATCTTCACTGCGCTGGCTGTCTTCGTTGAAATCGCGAGGTGGTGGCAGCAGAGCATCCAGAATGCGCTCTTCGGCGGCATCCATTGCCTGGCTTTCGTGGTGCTTCATTTCTTTTTCGCGCAACATTTTGATGGCCATGTCGGCCAGATCACGGATGATTGACTCTACATCCCGGCCAACATAGCCCACCTCAGTGAACTTTGTGGCTTCAATCTTCAGAAACGGAGCATCGGCCAGTTTGGCCAACCGGCGGGCAATCTCTGTTTTACCAACGCCGGTAGGGCCAATCATCAGAATGTTCTTCGGAGTGATCTCATCGCGAAGGCTGCTGTCGAGTTGCATCCGGCGCCAGCGGTTACGCAGGGCAATGGCTACTGCGCGCTTGGCCTCTTGCTGGCCCACGATGTGGTTGTTGAGTTCGTGGACAATCTCACGGGGATTCATTGCAGGCATGGTCGCTCCGGATCAATCGGTGGTAGAGAGCACTTCAATGGTGCGATTGTGGTTTGTGTAAATACAGATGTCGCCGGCGATATCCAGCCCTTTTTCGGTAATTTCGCTGGCTGAGAGGTCGGTGTTTTCAAGCAAAGCACGCGCGGACGCCTGGGCATAGGGGCCGCCAGAACCAATGGCAATCAGGCCCTGTTCCGGCTCAATAACATCGCCATTGCCGGTAATAATCAGTGAGGCCGTCTTGTCAGCGACCGCCAGAAGGGCTTCCAGTTTGCGCAGGGCTCTGTCCGTTCGCCAGTCTTTGGCCAGCTCTACCGCGGCTTTGGTCAGGTTGCCCTGATGTTTTTCCAGTTGCGCCTCAAAGCGTTCAAACAGAGTAAACGCATCGGCTGTGCCGCCTGCGAAACCGGCAATGACCTTGCCGTTGTAGATGCGGCGAACCTTGCGGGCATTGCCCTTCATTACGGTATTGCCGAGGGAAACCTGGCCGTCGCCACCCATGGCAACTTCGTCTTCGCGCCGGACGGAAAGAATGGTAGTCATTTGGGCTCCAATTGCCTGATGAAAATCTGTATTGGGGGTTTATGGAGGCAGCAGGAAAGAATTCAAGTGGCAAAAAGTGCCCGGGCGGTGCTCAGCCCTCTTTTTTGGGAATCTTGCGGACCAGCGGCTGAATGTTGATAGACACCAGTTTGTCGATAGCCGCGTTTGCCTGGCTGCGGGAGCCAAACGGGCCCACATTTACCCGATACCAGACTGAACCGCTTTCCAGGTCTATACGCTGTACGCTGGCCCTTAGCCCCTGAAACGCAATTTTTGCACGCTGCCGCTCGGCGTCTTCCTTGCTTCTGAACGATCCGGACTGAACCAGATAATCTACGGCTTTTTCGGCGGGACCGGGAGAGTATTCTTCAACATCCGGTGGCACAACTTCGGAATCCGGCAGCATGTCATAAAAACGAAAGCCGGGTTTTTTCTCATCCTGCTTAACGGTGGCGGCAGGCTTGCTCCGCTGTTCTGTTGCGCTTTCCCGGACTTGCGCCGGTGGTTGGTCCGGGGCGCTTGCGGGCAGGGAGTCCAGGTAGATAATGAAACCGATAAAGCCGCCAACCGCGGCCAGCGACAATATCCATTTCACGGACAGCCCGCCCTGTTGTGAGCGAGCCGGAGCTGCGGGCTTCTGGCGTTGTTTGGTGCCGGGTGATCGTCTGGCCTGCGTGCCTTTTGATGAGGTCGCAGGCTTGGCTGGCCGGCTTTTGCGGGCATAGTCTCGGGACATCGTCGTTGTTTACATCTCTTCCGGTGCGCTGACACCCAGCAAATCAAGACCATTAGCAATAACCTGACGAACTGCCAGGTACAGGCTGATGCGGGCATCACGAATGGCTGTGTCTTCTATCAGCACCTTGTGGGCGTTGTAGTAGGTGTGGAACAGGCCAGCCAGCTCGCGCAGGTAGTGCGTCAGATGGTGGGGCTCACGCTGGGCCGCTGAATTGGCAACCAGTTCCGGGTACTGGCTGAGCTGGTTCGCCAGTTCTTTCTCTTCATCCAGCGTCAACAGTGACAAATCACCCACAGATTCGTTCAGCCCGCGGCTAACGCCTTCTGATGCCAGCTTGCGCAGAACACTGCATATTCTTGCGTGTGCATATTGAATGTAATACACCGGGTTTTCATTGGTCTGGGAGCGGGCCAGGTCAATATCGAAAGTCAATTGTGAGTCTACCCGCCTGGCGGCCAGGAAAAACCGGGTGGCATCGCGGCCCACTTCGTCGATCAGGTCCCGGATAGTAACGTAACTGCCGGCGCGCTTGGATATCTTCACTTCTTCCCCGGAGCGGGTCACCATTACCATCTGGTGCAGAACGTAATCTGGCCAGCCTTTTGGAATACCGGCATTCAGTGCCTGCAGCCCAGCCCGTACCCGGGTAACGGTTGAGTGATGATCCGCCCCCTGCTCGTTGATAACCGTGGTATACCCGCGCTGCCACTTATCAAGGTGATAGGCTACATCGGGCAGGAAGTAGGTGTACCCGCCATCCTTTTTGCGCATAACCCGGTCTTTGTCATCCCCGAATTCCGTGGTTTTCAGCCAGGTGGCACCGCCTTCCTCATAGGTGTACCCGTTTTCGGTCAGCCGATTAACGGTTGCTTCCACTTTCCCGCTTTCATACAGAGACGACTCCAGAAAGTAGACATCAAACTCTACGCCAAAGGCTTTCAGGTCCAGGTCCTGCTCACGGCGAAGGTAGGCAACTGCAAATTCCCGGATAGCGTCCCGGTTATCGGGGTCGGCTTTGGCCGTTACGGCGCGGTCATCGGCGGTAACGGTTTCACCGGCAAGGTAGGCTTTGGCTACGTCTGT
Organism: uncultured Marinobacter sp.; assembly: GCA_964447555.1. GTDB lineage: Bacteria > Pseudomonadota > Gammaproteobacteria > Pseudomonadales > Oleiphilaceae > Marinobacter. Next base: position 1,934 of record CAYUTG010000104.1, on the reverse strand, counting down.
AATGTAATCGCCGCGGTAGCCATCTTCCGGCCAGCTGGCATCTTCTGGTGTCAGACCTTTGGCCCGGGCCTGAACGGACAGTGCCAGGTTGTTAATCTGGGCCCCTGCATCGTTGTAATAAAATTCGCGGGTAACGCTGTAGCCACTGGCCTCAAGCAACCGACACAGGCAATCACCAATAGCGGCGCCGCGGCCATGGCCCACGTGCAGGGGGCCGGTCGGGTTGGCAGAAACAAACTCTACCTGCACCTTTTCGCCTTCACCCTTCTTGTTGCGGCCAAATTGCCCGCCCCGCTCCAGAATGGTGTCTACAATCGAAAAGGCGCTGGCAGTGCTCATAAAGAAGTTAATAAACCCTGGCCCTGCAATCTCCACTTTCTCTACTGCCGGGCTTTCCGGCAGCTTTGCTACCAAAGCTTCCGCCAGCGAGCGTGGCGGGCAGCCAGCCGCTTTTGCGGCAACCAGCGCGATATTACAGGCGTAGTCACCATGGGCTTTATCTTTGGTATTGCCTACTTGCGGCGTAAAAGTCTGGCCTGCCGGCAGAGTGCCTTCAGACTGAAGCGCGGCCAGTGCAGACTGGAGCAGATCGGAAACGGTCTCTTTCATGCTGTCAGATGACTCGGTTTACTGGAGAATTGAAACAAGGGCAGGGAGCCCGCTGGAAACAGAAGGTGGGTATTATCGCGGAAAGTGGGTTTGTAAGCAAAAAGCCCGGCGATGTGCCGGGCTTTTTGTGAAGACTTCAAAGAATCAGAGAATTATAGAGAACTCGTAGGGAGAGCCTCCATAAGGT
>CAYUTG010000104.1:0-1128 GCA_964447555.1 uncultured Marinobacter sp. | reverse complement strand
AAAAGCCCGGCTAGGAGCCGGGCTTTGGGTCTCAGACGTTACATCTATTGGCAAGCTGAAACAGTGTTGTACTTACTAAGATTTCCACCCGGAGGTGCGCTGGCATCGAGATCGTCTGCTGAACAAGGCAAGATGTAATCCGCGCTAGTAGACGAGGAGAATCCTGATACAGCAGATGTCGCAGTTAATCGAACTGCTACCCAATTACACTCACCTTTTGGATAGAGAACATTAAACTGTATAGAGCCATTGGCATCGGTTTGAACTGTTGTTGGAACGCTAGCTGGGTTTGCAATAGAAATACCGTTGCTGGCGTCTGAAAATGGAGTGTCACAGGTAGTCGTAACGGTCTGAACCCACTTGGGCTTGGCGTTCTCATCTTTAGTATAAGAGCCCTTGCTAAAGGCTAGGGGGACAACACTTAACTCGACCGTTTGGTTGACAGAAGCGTTGCCGTTGGCGTCGGTAACAAGAACGCCCCACGGCTGCTCATAGAAAGTTTCATTCTTCTCGAAAATTTCATTACCGGTACCGATCGTCAGTGTTAATGCCTTGCCAGCAACAGTAAGCTGCTCGGTGTCAGATATGGTTGAACCATCGTCTTTTTCTGCAATGGCTGTGACTACCACATCTTGCCGGTCGCTCGTTCCATCACTTGATTGGTAAGTTGTTGATGCGCGGCCCTGGCTATCTGTGATAGCTGACCCCGGAGACAAGGTTCCATTAGTGATGTCGTTCAGGCTGAAGGTTACGCGTGCATTTTTGACCTTGTTGCCGCTGTCATCCTTTATGGTTGCAACCAGTGTTGTCTGATCGTTAGTGCTTATTTGAGTGCGTGTTGCTCTTAAAGCGATGGTGTCGGGAGCCAAGGCAACAAACTCAACATTTCTCTGAGTAGAAATGCCAGTTTTGCCTGATCCATCAATCTCTGTTGCGGTAATAAGGGCCTGACCTGCATTGTTGGACTTGATCTGTACGGTTGCATGTCCTGATGCGTCGGTTGAAACCGTTTGAACGGTTTTATCATTTCCAAACGTGCCGCGAGTTGTTGAAAATTCGATCTTCTCATTATTAACGGGCGCGCCGTTCTGGTCCCAGATGACGGTCACTGCTTTAGTAATAGGGTTG
>CAYUTG010000103.1:0-9495 GCA_964447555.1 uncultured Marinobacter sp. | reverse complement strand
TGCAATCGATTTTCTGGCAGGTCCTGTCCATCCCTTTTAATGTGGGATTATACAATACCATAGTAAATTAGTCAGGTATTAAATTGAAGCTTTCCGGATTATACCGTAATCACCGTGCAAGGCGGTAAAACAGGGGGTATTACTTCTGTTAATCCCGAATGGCTATTCGCTGATGCGATACAGGTCGCTGATATCTGTGGAATAGCTGATTCCTACCAGCTTCCAGCCGTTTTCACCGGGCTGATAGAAAGTGAAATGCCAGGCAATCGCCGCTGCCGGAAACTTTTGCAGCCAGGTTTCGCGGATAAAATCGTTTGCTATTGTTTCGGTTTTTACGTGTGTGCTGCCGACCGGCTCTCCGACTTTTTCGGTGACCTGCCGGAAATAGTTGGCTGCATCTTCCGCAGACTGGTCATAAGGTGTCGCATCAACGCCGAGAAAGGGGCGCAGGGTGCGGTACGCTTTGCGGATATCGCCGGCGACTGTCCGGGCCATGAACTCGCGGGTTTTTTCTGCAGTTTGCGCCTGGCTTTCAAGTGTCTGGGCCGCCAGAGGGCAGGCCAGAGTGGCGAATAAGGTGGCTAGCAGAGCGGCGGCCGCTATGGTTGTGCGCATGTTTCAGGTTCCCTGTGACAGAAACCTACAGACTACTGAAAAATGGCGCGGAATGCCCGGACAGTATCTGAACTGCCCGGGTGTAAACCGGCTAGCCGTGATCAATGCGGGTCAGGTAGGCGTGGTTCAGTGATGCGGGTGCACCGGCTGGCCTGGGTATGCGAACCCGGTGGCCGCTTCCTGGCGCCAGGTCTAGCGGCTGGCCCTGCAGTGTTTTCATGCGTTCGGCCGCAAATTTAACGTTGCCTGCCGGTGAGATGAGTTCCAGGCGGTCGCCAGTGGCGAATTTGTTTTTTACCTCTATGGTCAGCCACTGATCATGGTCGGCCGAGATAGCTCCAACTACCTGCTGTGTGCCAGAAAACGACGAGCCCTGCTCGTAAGTCTGGTACTCCTGAGGTGGATGCCGCCGCAGGAATCCTTCTGTGTAGCCACGGTTAGACAAGGCTTCCAGCTCGTTCATCAGGCTCATATCAAAGGGAATATCACGGACAGTCTCATCAATGGCCCGGCGATATACCTGTGTGGTGCGGGCAACGTAATAGGTGCTCTTGGTGCGGCCTTCAATTTTCAGTGAGTGCACACCCATGTTGACCAGTTCGGCCACATGCTGAACGGCACGCAGGTCTCTGGAGTTCATAATGTAGGTGCCATGCTCATCTTCATAAGCCGGAATAAAGCTGCCTGGCCGGTTTGGCTCTTCCAGTAACAGTTCTTTGGGTTCAACGGTCTGTACCGCTTGCGGTTCGGTTACCGGAATCAGATCACCGGTATGGTCATGGCGGTGCTCCACCTGTTTATAGTTCCACCGACAGGCGTTGGTACAGGCGCCCTGGTTGGAATCCCGGTGGTTCATATAGCCTGAAAGCAGGCAACGTCCAGAGTAGGCCATGCACAGGGCACCGTGCACAAACACTTCCAGCTCCATGTCTGGTACACGGGTGCGAATCTCGCGGATTTCGCTCAGCGCCAGCTCGCGGGACAGGATAACCCGGCTGACACCCTGGCGCTTCCAGAACTCCACGGTTGCCCAGTTAACGGCGTTGGCCTGTACCGACAGGTGAATCGGCTGGTCTGGCCACTGTTCGCGAACCAGCATAATAAGGCCCGGGTCTGACATGATCAGCGCATCTGGTTTGTGCTCCAGCACGGGCTTCAGGTCTTTCAGGTAGCTTCGCACCTTGTCGTTATGGGGCGCGATGTTTGATACCACATAAAACTGTTTACCCAGTGCGTGGGCCCGGCTGATGCCCGCCCCAAGGGTGTCGGCGTTTTTGAAGCTGTTATTGCGGACGCGCAGGGAATAACGGGGCTGTCCGGCATACACGGCGTCTGCACCATAAGCAAAGGCGGTTTCCAGATGGTCGGGTGTGCCAGCAGGGGCAAGCAGTTCCGGAATTTTTACGGTGGTTCCAGGAGTTGGTCTGGTCATGTTGGTATAGAGCCGGCAGTGAAAATGGAGGGGCATTCTGCCGCAATAAACCGTCTGTTCCCTTGATTCTGCTCAAAGGTCTTATTGATTATTTTCAGCTAACATGTGTACGCTGGCGAGTGTGATTTGTTGGATGATTGATCAGTAAATAATGTAATGAAAGGGGATTTGGCATGGTAGCAGGGCTTCATCAGCCGGAACTGGCCCGAATGTCGCTTGGTGTGCGCGTAAGTGTGTTGATCAGTGCCCGGCTTGAGCGGGGCAGGGTTGGTGTGGAGGCGGTTGCCTCTCAGTTACACATGAGCCGTTACACGTTGCACAAAAAACTCAGGCGCGAAGGGCTAACCTTTGCAAGCTTGCTGGAAGACGTTCGCCGTAAGCAGGCTCTGACGTACCTGCAGGATAAAACCAAGCCGCTGGTAGAGATTGCCGAGCAACTGGGGTTTTCAGAGTTAAGTGCATTCAGCCGGGCGTTCAAGCGCTGGATGGGCATTCCCCCGGCTGAATACCGCTCAGCTACACTTTCCTGAAAATCAGTGTAGCGTTGGTTCCACCAAAGCCAAAGCTGTTACTCATCACCAGATCCAGGTTCTGGTTATCCATACGTTCGCGCACAATTGGATAGCCTTCAGCACCCTCGTCCAGCGTCTGGATGTTGGCAGAGGAGGCAATGAAATTCTCACGCTGCATAATCAGGCTGTAAATAGCCTCGTGCACACCGGCGGCACCCAGTGCATGGCCGCTTAACGGCTTGGTTGAGCTGAGTGGTGGAATCTTCTCGCCAAAGGTTTCTTTCAGTGCCTTCAGTTCCGTGATGTCTCCGGCCGGCGTACTGGTGCCGTGAGTGTTGACGTAGCTGATCTCGCCATCCACCGACTTCATCGCCTGCTGCATGCAGCGAATGGCACCTTCCCCACTTGGGGCGACCATGTCTGCGCCATCTGACGTGGCACCAAAGCCCACGAGTTCACCCAGAATGGTTGCGCCCCGCGCCTCGGCATGTTCCAGGGCTTCCAGCACCAGTGTTCCGCCACCACCGGAAATAACAAAACCATCGCGTGTGGCATCGTAGGTGCGGGACGCGGTTTCAGGCGTGTCGTTGTACTTGGTAGACAAGGCGCCCATAGCGTCAAACAACAGGCTCAGCGACCAGTGAATGTCCTCGCCGCCCCCGGCCAGCATGACATCCTGGCGGCCGAGTGCGATCAGATCGGCCGCATGGCCGATGGCGTGGGCACTGGTGGCGCAGGCAGACGTAATGCCGTAGTTGATCCCGGTAATGCCAAAGGCGGTGGCAATAGTGGCATTGATGGCACTGCCCATGGTGCGTGGCACACGGTAGGGGCCTACTTTGCGGATGCCCTTTTCGCGGTGTGTGTCGATGGCATCCAGCAGTTCAACGGTGGAGGCGCCACCGGTTCCGAAAATAGCCCCTGTGGTGTTGGCCCGGATCTGCTCTTCAGAAAGCCCGGACTGTTCGATTGCTTCTTTTGCCGCGAGGTAGGTATAGCCGGAAGCCGGGCACATGAAACGCCAGAGTTTGCGATCAATCATCTCTTTCATGTCCAGATTGATCTGGCCACAGATATGGCTGCGCAGGCCATTGTCGCGCGCTTCTTCACTGAAGCCGATACCCGGAGTTGAGTTTTTCAGGGATTCGGCCACTTCTTTCTGGTTGGTGCCAAGGCTGGAGACAATCCCCATGCCGGTTATTACAACACGACGCATCTGGTTAACTCCTAAAAATCATCCGTAGAGGTGAACATGCCAACACGCAGATCTTTGGCGGAATAAATTTCCCGGCCATCAACTTCCATGGTCGCATCGGCGATGGCCATGGTCAGTTTGCGTCGGATCACCCGTTTGATATCAAGGCGGTAGCGCACCAGTTTGCTGGTTGGCAGTACCTGGCCAAAAAATTTCACCTCACCGGCCCCGAGGGCGCGCCCCTTACCTTCGCCGCCACCCCAGGCAAGGAAGAAACCTGTGAGTTGCCACATGGCATCCAGCCCCAGACAGCCAGGCATAACGGGGTCGTCAACAAAATGAACCTTGAAGAACCACAGGTCCGGGTTGATATCGAGTTCCGCAATCAGGCTGCCTTTGCCATAAAGACCATCGTCATCCCGGATATGGGTCACTCGGTCAACCATCAGCATTTCATCAATCGGCAGCCGCATCAGGCCTGGGAAAAGCGTTCCGTGGCCGCATTGAAGCAGCTCTTCTTTGTTGAATTGATTCTGGGTCGTCTGGGTCATAGCGCCACTGTCTCAGTTACTAAATGGTTTACTGCATACTGTAGCGTGTATTTCGCAATGAACTATTGACCTTTAGTGGATATTTGCCGGTTTGTGCAACAGGCCGGGTTTCTGCCGGTGTTGATCGCCATCAAAGATCTGGTGTTGTGCGGGTGCTACTGTTCCGGATTATGACCATATATTGTGAGCTTAAGGGGAACAGATGATGTCGGACGATATTGGTGAAATTAAAGGCTCTGTCTGGCGGGAGGGCACGCGTACCGCCATCCGCCTCGAGCGCGAATTTGATCATGCGCCTGAAGTGGTCTGGGACATGCTGACCAACCCCGCGCAACTTGCCAAATGGCTGGCCCCGGGCGTCTTTGAAGCAAAACCCGGTGGCCGGATTCAACTGGATTTTGGCAGCAGCGGAACACCTGTTGACGGTTATGTTCAGGCCTGCGAACCGAAGGCGCTGCTGGTGTACTCCTGGAGCGCAGGTGATGCCCCGGAGCGGCCGTTGCGCTGGGAAATTTCCGGGCAGAATGGCATAACACATCTGACGCTGACGATATTACTTCCGGACGATGAACTGATCGCCATAGCCTGTGCCGGGTGGGACGCTCACCTTGAAATGCTGACGGCCGCCCTGGAAGGTATCAGTATCTCGTTTCCCGCTGCCCGGTTTCGCCAGGCGCGGGACGTGTTTGCCAGTATAGCAAAGGGCGTACAAACAGCCTGAGGGCGAGCGCCGCCTCAGCCCGGACGCCCGTCTGGTCTGGGGCTTGCCAGTATTTTCGTGTAAAGCACCAGGTACATACCGAAAGCGACCATCCAGAGTAACGCACTGGAACCAATGCCCGGATACCACGGAATAACATCAAACGCCGTCAGCACACGGACCAGGGCGGCAATCTGAATGGCAACGAAGGCGAGCACCATGCCTTTCGGCAAGTTCAGTGGCCGGCCAGTATGGCCAAGTGACACCCGGGCAATAACGCCAAGGATCAGGCAACTGATGGCCCCGGTGCCTGCCGCATGGCTCCAGGCATTTGAGGGCCAGCCGCCAAGCAGCGTGCCAGCAAGAAGAAACAGAGCAATGGGTATCCAGAGAATGGATAAATGAAGTACCCAGAGCAGGGGTTCTTTCCGTGCCAGCCAGCCCCGCCAGTTGGCCAGTCGAATCAGCATCAGACCACCGGCTGCAATGGCCAGAACGCCGGTGAAGGTATGCCAGCCGGTAATCATGGTGGCAAGCACCAGAATCATGCTGAACAGTACGGCTTTGTCCAGTGCCGGGATCATTCGCACGGCGCTTTCATCCTGCCCGCGCTGGCGCAGCCAGCCTTTAGTGAAGGCGGGGGTGATGCGACCACCGATAATGCTGATCAGGGCCATGGCCATTACCAAAGCGCCATGGCTGTAAACCATATCAAGCCGGGTCACAAAGCCGATCTGCATGAGCCAGAGCAGGCCCAGAACCACAAGAATCATCACCTGCCGTTTTTGCCTGGCGTGCCAGACACGCCAGCCGGCATCAATCATAACCAGTGGCAGAAACGCCAGATTAACTCCCTGAACCAGCCATTCCGGAAGCCCCGCACCAAAGGCAAGCAGCAGCCTGCCGGCCAGCCATACGCCCCATAGTGCGACAAGCAGTGCCCCGTGAGTGCGCTCGGTCTGGGTCCAGACGCAAACTGCCGTTAACAAAAAGCCGGCTATAGCGGCAGACAGAAAGCCGAACAGCATTTCATGCTGATGCCAGAGCAGGCCCGGCATGGCCAGAGGCAGATTAATGGCGCCGCTTACCTGCAAAACCCACAAAGGGATCACCAGAAAGGCGAGCAAAGCCATGGACAGGAAGAAGATCCGGAAGGGGTAGCCAAAGAGCTGGCTGACGCTGGCGGACTCAGCGGGAGTCGATGTTGGAATGGCCTGCATGGCGGTCCTCATTAATACATGTATTTTTCGTATATGTTAATGTGAAAAGCCCTGAATTAACATACCCCCAACCTAGTATGTATGCGTACAATACCACCACAGTATTGATTCACAATGGAAAGAGTTATGAGCGCGTATTCTGTTTTAAAGCATGTGCACGTGGCCGCAGCCTACCTGACCATCACTTTGTTCGTTCTCAGGTTGCTACTTGATGCGGCCGGCCGGTCAGGATGGCGGCAAGGGCCACTGCGGTGGATTCCCCATGCCACAGACACGGTTTTGCTCGCAGCGGCCATAGGCTTGCTGTTCGTGACGCCCTGGATGCCATTCGTCAATGGCTGGCTGACCGCAAAAGTCTTTTTGCTGGTCGGCTATATTTTCGCGGGCGTATTCGCTTTGAAAACCACACTCTCAATACCTGTGCGCGCTACCGCCGCTGTGCTGGCGCTGGCTCAGGTGGGGCTTATTGTTTACCTGGCGGTTAACAAACCCATCCTGTTCTGATAGCAGTACGCCACTGGCAGATTACTTGCCAGTGGCGTACCCGCGAATCAGTTTTTTCGGTTAAGAGGGTAGAACAGCTGTGGCGTTGCCAGTTCCGGCAAATCTGTCTGCTCGTTGTTCTCTGTCCACTCCACACGCTCGGCTGAGCGAACAGCGTAATGCATCCAGCCAAGTGCCGCCGCGACAATAACAAACATCAGCATAAAGCAGCTTTGCCATACGCCGGTCAGATCGTTCAGTGCGCCGAAGGTGAGTGGCAGAATAAAGCCGCCAAGGCCGCCTATCATGCCTACAACACCGCCCACCGCGCCCACATGCTGCGGGTAATAAACCGGAATGTGCTTGAAAACCGCTGCCTTGCCCAGCGACATGAAAAAACCGAGTATGAACGTGAGCACAATGAATGCCGGCAAACCCATGGTCAGGGTAAAACGAATGTCGCTGTTTATGCCGTGCACCACATAATCCGTGGGCGGGTAACTCAGCAGGAATGTGACAATGGTAGAGGCGCCAAAGGTCCAGTACATAACCCGCCGTGCGCCAAAGCGATCCGACAGCCATCCGCCAAGAATACGAAACAGAGAGGCAGGAATGGTGTACAGGGCTGCAATAATTCCCGCCGTGGTGATGCTTAGCCCATAAACGCCGATCAGAAAATGCGGCAACCACAGTGCCAGTGCCACAAACGCCCCGAATACGAAGAAATAATAGAGTGCAAAACGCCATACACGAAGGTCTTTGAGTGGCTCCATCTGCTGAGCAAACGATTTGGAACTTGCTGTTTTACGCTCTGCCGCCAGAGGATCATCCTTGGCCAGAACGATAAATAACACCCCCATGATGGCAAGTACGGCCGCATACACCTGAGCGGTGCTTTCCCAGCCAACCGCAATCAGCAAAAACGGAGCACCAAAATTGGTGACCGCGGCTCCCACATTACCGGCACCGAATATGCCAAGAGCTGTGCCCTGGCGTTTGGGTTCAAACCAGGCTGCGGTGTAAGCCACACCAACAATGAATGCCCCGCCTGCAAGGCCCACTCCCAGTGCGCCAAGCAGCAGCATCGGGTACGTGGTGGCCAGTGTCAGAAGGTAGACGCAGGCGGCGGTTACCAGCATGACAATGCCAAAGACCCATCGGCCACCGTAGCGGTCTGTCCAGATGCCAAGAAACAGACGGCTTATAGACCCGGTGAGAATAGGCGTTGCCATCAGCAAGCCGAGCTGTGTGTCGGAAAGCCCGAGATCTTCACTGATACGAATACCGATAATTGAAAATATCGTCCACACCGCAAAACACAAAGTGAATGCAAACGTAGACAGACCAAGGGCGCGGTACTGTTCGTGAGTGGATGGCTTAGCAACCATATGTATTCTCCTTTGGCGCTTTGAATACCCTATCAAAAACCGGCTTTTTGTATACGAAGCGTTAGAGGTACCCACAGGGGGTAGGCGCATAGAGGTATTTTGGCTGAAAGAGATAGATGCGGATTGCTCTGGCTGGGTAACCACCGCCTGCCGTCCCGGAGGAATCGTAATCCTGAAACGTGTTTTATGGGATAACCCGTTGCTGCTCAAGCAACTCCTTCAGCCAGTGGAAAAAAATACGCACCTTTGGTGAGAGATTGCGACGGCTTACAAACAGAAATGAAAGGGGAACCGGTGGTGGCTTGTGTCCGGGGAGAATTTCAATGAGATCTCCGGCTTCGAGTAAATTGACCACATCGTAGGCCGGAACCTGAATTAACCCGAGACCAGACAGAGCCGCCTTAATGTAGGCTTCTGCACCGTCAACGGTTACCGCGCTGTGCATTTTCACATCCTGAGCCCGTCCGCCTGTCTGAAACTGGAGCGCCGAAGAGGTGGCTGGCAGTCTGGGAGCGTAGTTAATTAAAACATGAGACTTCAGATCGTCCAGTGTCGCTGGTATGCCATGCCTGGCCAGGTAATCAGCACTTGCACAGGTAACAAAGGGGATGTCGCCAAGGTGCCGGCAGACGAGTTCGGAATCTTCCAGTACGCCCAGCCGTACGGCGCAATCTACGCCATCAGCGACAAGGTCTACCATTCGATCGCTCGCGCTCAGGTCGATGGCCAGGTCAGGATGCCTGGCCATGAAATCTGGTAGCGCGGGAATTACGACCTTACGCCCGATGCGGCTGGGAACATCCACTCGCAGCCGGCCACTCAGGTGCAGGTTCGTTTGGTGAAACATGCTCTCGGATGCGGCCACTGCATCAACAATGTCCCGCGCTGTTTCCACGAACCGCCTGCCATCCTGTGTTGCGACGATCTTCCGGGTGGTGCGTAGCAGTAACTGAGTATTCAGGCGATCTTCGAGCGAGGGGCTTAAGGCACCGGTTGAACACTTCACCCGTGCTGCGTCCAAGGAACTGGGTGAGCGTGGCATTTCTGTCACTGCGATTGGCCCCGGCCCGATGGACACGCCGTTCTTCTATCCGGCAGAAGGCGAAGATGCAGTGGCCTTCCACAAGACGGCTGCTGCACTGTCGCCATTTTCGAAAACCGGCCTGACAGAAATTGAAGACATTGCACCATGGATTCTGTTTATGGTCTCAGAGGGCTGGTGGATGACAGGCCAGACAATTCTTGTTAACGGAGGTTATACAACGAAATAGGCGCTCTGGATGTCAGCTAAGCCAAAGCCCGCATTGCGCGGGTTTTGGCTTTAACGCTTGAGATGTTGGTTACGGGTTCTTGATGTAGGCACCCTTACGCAGATAGAACCACCAGTTCACGAACAGGC
>CAYUTG010000102.1:0-9669 GCA_964447555.1 uncultured Marinobacter sp. | reverse complement strand
CGGAAAGATTAATACCCATGGCCGGGAAACCCCGGCCATTTATTTTTTCTAGCAATAACACCGAATAAAAAGGAATCATTAATAGTTTAATTTTATTCCTTTTTATTCAGTAGTTTAAGTAACCGAAAAAGCATCACAACCAAAAACATGATACGTGATAACTGACTTTGACATTTATCACGTATCATATAGTATTGAGTCATAGCCTGTGACCTGTCACGGGGGTCTGCTGCTTTCAATCAGCAGCCTGACAAGCAGAATTCGGAGAGAGTTATGTACGCACAAATGGTTGAGACCGGCAGCAAGCGCCTGAAAACCCTGGAGGAGATGTCTCCGGAAGAGCGGGAGTTTCAGGAAAAAGTAGACGCCGAAACCAAAATTGAAGCCAAGAACTGGATGCCAGAGGCTTACCGCAAAACTCTGGTTCGCCAGATTTCCCAGCACGCCCACTCAGAAATCGTTGGCATGCTACCCGAGGGTAACTGGGTAACCCGCGCGCCCACGCTGAAGCGCAAACTTCAGCTGATGGCCAAGATTCAGGACGAAGCCGGCCACGGCCTGTACCTGTATAGCGCCATGGAAACCCTCGGTGCCGACCGGGACGAGGAAATTCAGAAACTGCACGACGGTAAAGCCAAGTACTCAAGTATTTTCAATTACCCGACCCTGAACTGGGCCGACATGGGTGCGGTTGGCTGGCTTGTGGACGGCGCGGCCATTGTGAACCAGGTGGTTCTGCAGCGTACATCTTACGGCCCCTATTCCCGCGCCATGGTGCGTATCTGTAAGGAAGAGAGCTTTCACCAGCGTCAGGGCTACCAGATTCTGCTCGATCTGATGCGCGGAGGCACTCAGGAACAGAAAGATATGGTGCAGGACGCCATTAACCGCCTGTGGTGGCCGTCACTGATGATGTTTGGCCCCCACGATGACGAATCCCCCAACTCGCAGCAATCCATGGTGTGGAAGATCAAGCGCAAGAGTAACGACGAGCTGCGCCAGATGTTCATTGACCAGACCGTACCGCAACTGGAGTTCCTTGGCTGCACCGCGCCGGACCCGGATCTGAAGTGGAACGAAGAAACCGGCCACTACGATTTTGGCGAGATCAACTGGAAAGAATTCTACGACGTACTCAAGGGTAATGGTCCGTGCAACCGTGAGCGTATTGCCACGCGCCGGAAAGCCATCGATGAAGGTGCCTGGGTACGGGATGCCGCCGTTGCCTACGCCGCAAAACAAAAGCAGCGCGCAGCCGCATAAACAGGAGAAAAAGCAATGTCTGAATGGCGCCTTTACGAAGTATTTGTACGCAGCAAGCACGGCCTCAACCACAAACATGTGGGTAGCGTGCACGCCGCCGATAATGAAATGGCTCTGGAGAATGCCCGGGAACTCTACACCCGCCGGAACGAAGGGGTGAGCATCTGGGTGGTTCCGTCTGAGACCATCACCGCCTCGGCTTCGGATGAGAAAGAAATTCTGTTTGATCCGTCTGAAGACAAGATTTACCGGCACGCTTCGTTCTACAAGCTGCCTGACGAAGTCGGGCACATGTAAGGAGCACCCCATGACACAGCAACACGCTTTACAGGAATACCTGCTTCGCCTGGCCGACTCCGACATGATTCTGGGCCAGCGCCTGAGCGAACTGGTTGGCAAATGCCCGGCCCTGGAAGAAGAACTGGCATCCACCAACGTAGCCCTTGATCTGATCGGCCAGGCCCGTAACTGGTATGAGTATGCCGCTGAACTGATCAACGATGGCCGCGACGCCGACCAGCTGGTCTTTCTGCGGGATGCCCACGACTACCGCAACCTGCTGATGGTGGAACAACCCAACGAAGATTACGCCGTCACCATTGCGCGCCAGTTTTTCTTTGATGTGTGGCACTACTTCACACTGAAAAGCCTGGTGGATGCCAGTGACGAGCGCATCGCCACCATCGCGGCCAAGGCGGTAAAAGAAGCCACTTACCACCTGCGCCGCTCCTCCGAGTGGGTGAAACGGATGGGCGACGGCACCGATGAGAGCCACCGCCGCATTCAGGATGCCTTCGATATTCTGTGGCGATTCACCGGCGAGCTGATTACGCCGGACGACATCGATTTTGCCATGTTTGGAGCGGGTATCGGCCCTGATCCCGAGCAACTGAAACAGGACTGGCTGGGCATGGTGCGGGAAGTTACCGCTCAGGCCACGCTGACACCAGGCGACGAAGATGCCTGGATGTATATGGGTGGCAAAACCGGTGAGCACACCGAACACCTGGGGCACATCCTGGCGGTGATGCAGTTTCTGCCTCGCGCCTACCCGGATGCAACTGTCTGGTAGGCCTGTCTGATAATGGGAGCACTTCCGGTGACTGTATCTGAACTTTCCTCTGTTGACCTGCTGATTGCCAGCGACCGGGTACCGGCTAACGCCCACCCGGAACGGCTGACCAAAGACGCAATCTGGGCATTACTGGATGAGGTAAAAGACCCGGAAGTGCCTGCTGTCAGCGTGGTAGAGCTGGGCATCGTGCGCAATCTGGAGTGGGATGGGAAACACCTGAGTGTAGATGTCACCCCTACCTATTCTGGCTGCCCCGCAACCGAACTGATTGAAGAGCTGATTGCCGAGGCATTACGTGCCGCAGGCATCCGCGATCCGCAGCTCAATCGTGTGCTGACGCCCGCCTGGACCACCGATTGGATAACCAGCGCGGGCCGGGAAAAGCTTCGGTTATTTGGCATAGCCCCGCCCCAGGGCAGCGCCAGCAAGATGAGCTTGCTGGGCAAAGACAGCGCCATTGCCTGTCCCCTGTGTGGCAGCGAGCACACCGAGCGCATCAGCGAATTCGGGTCCACCGCCTGCAAGGCGTTGTACCGCTGCCGGGACTGCTTTGAGCCCTTCGACTACTTCAAATGCATTTAGAGCCGATACCATCATGAATAAATTCTACTCACTGGCCCTCAAAGAGGTCCGGCCCGAAACAAGAAACGCGGTCTCCCTGAGCTTCGACCTGCCCGAAGATGTGGCCGACAAATTCAGGTACAAGCAAGGCCAGCATCTGGTGGTGCGCACAAAGCTTAATGGTGAAGAAGTGCGCCGCACCTACTCCATTTGCAGCAGTGTGAACGATCAGGATCTGCGCATTGCCATCAAGCGTGTTCCCGACGGCGCGTTTTCGAGTTTTGCCAACGAACAGCTCAAGCCTGGCTCAACACTGGAGGTGATGCCGCCTCAGGGCACCTTTGGTATTGATCTGGACCCCGAACGCGAAGGCAACTATCTGGCCGTTGCCGCCGGCAGTGGTATTACGCCGATTCTGTCCATTATCAAAACCACGCTGGAAACCGAACCGAAGAGCCAGTTCACCCTGTTTTACGGCAACAAGGGCACCAGCAGCACCATGTTCCGGGATGAACTACAGGACCTGAAAAACGAATACATGACCCGCTTTAACCTGGTGTATATCTTCACCCGGGAAGAGCAGGACATTGATCTGTACAACGGCCGCATAGATTCCGACAAGTGCGACCAGCTGTTTGACCACTGGATCGATGCGAAAAATCTGACCGCCGCTTTCCTGTGCGGGCCTCAGTTGCTGACCGAAACCGTACGCGATTCGCTGGTGCGCCATGGCATGGGCAAAGACAAAGTGCACTACGAGCTGTTCACACCGGCGGGTGGTGTGCCACAGGCCCGCAAAGACCGCACCGACGTGAAAATCGACCCCCAGGCGGTCAGCCAGGTAACGGTGAAATCCGATGGCCGCGCACTCACATTTGATCTGGTACGGGACACCAAGAGCATTCTGGACGCAGGAAACGACGAAGGCGCGGATCTGCCCTTCTCCTGCAAAGCGGGTGTGTGTTCTACCTGCCGGGCCAAGGTCGTGGAAGGCGAAGTAGAGATGGACCAGAACTTTGCGCTGGAAGACTACGAGGTAGAAGCGGGCTATGTGTTGTCATGCCAGTGCTACCCGGTCAGCGACAAAGTGGTACTCGATTACGACGAAATGTAACTCTGGAGTTTTCTTACATGTCAGTTCTCAAAAGTTTTATTGCCGGTGAATGGATTGGCTCAGAGCAGGCCAAGGCCCTGCCCAGTGCCATCAATGGCGAGATTGTGGCGCACACCCACAACGACACTCTGAACTTCAGAGACGCGGTGGAATACGGCCGCAAAGTGGGTGGGAAAAACCTGATGGCCATGGATTTTCAGGAGCGCGCACTGGCGCTCAAAGCCATGGCCCTGTACCTGCAGGAACACAAGAAAGAACTCTACGCGCTTTCCATGCACACAGGTTCCACCAAGGGTGATAACGGCATCGATATAGATGGCGGTTTCGGCACCCTGTTCTCTTACGCCAGCATGGGCCGGCGCGAGCTGCCATCAGGCAACGTGGTGCATGAAGGCCCGGTGACGCCGCTGGGTAAAAACAACCACTTTGCCGGCACCCACGTTCTGGTTCCCCGTGGCGGTGTGGCGGTTCACATCGACGCTTACAACTTCCCGGTGTGGGGCATGCTTGAGAAGTTTGCACCTACCTTCCTGGCCGGCATGCCGTCCATTGTGAAACCGGCCACCTCTACCTGCTATGTGACCGAACTGGCCGTGCGGCTGATGCAGGAATCCGGTGCTTTGCCCGAGGGCAGCCTGCAGTTGATCATCGGCAGCACCGGCGATCTGTTTGATCACCTGGAAGAGCAGGACGTAGTGACGTTTACCGGCTCGGCCAAAACGGCCCGTATGCTGCGTAATCACCCGAACATTATCAACCGCTCCATTCCCTTCAACGCCGAAGCCGACTCGCTGAACAGTGCGGTACTGGCCCCGGATGTAACACCGGAGCACGAAGAATTTGGCCTGTTTGTACGGGAAATCGGCCGGGAAATGATGGCCAAGGCCGGGCAGAAATGTACCGCCATTCGCCGGATTATGGTGCCTCAGGATCAGGTAAACGCGATCAGCGAACAACTGAAAGAGCGCCTGTCAAAAATCACCGTGGGCGACCCGTCGGTGGAAGGCGTGCGCATGGGGGCTCTGGCCTCTGTCGATCAGCTGGAAGACGTAAAGGCCAACATTCAGGAGTTGCTGAAAACCAGTGAACTGATCTTCGGCGGCGATGGCAGCTTCAGGCCAACGGGCGAAGGCACAGAGAAAGGGGCGTTTATCGAGCCCCACCTGCTATTGTGCCGTAACCCTGAGAACGGCTGTGGCGCTCACGACATCGAAGCCTTTGGCCCGGTGGCCACCATTATTCCGTACAACACACTGGATGACGTGGTAGGTCTCGTTGCCCAGGGTCGCGGCTCGCTGGTCACCACCGTAACCACCCGCGACCCGGCCACCATTGCGAAACTGGCCCCGGCACTGGCCGCCTACCATGGCC
Organism: uncultured Marinobacter sp.; assembly: GCA_964447555.1. Taxonomy (GTDB): domain Bacteria; phylum Pseudomonadota; class Gammaproteobacteria; order Pseudomonadales; family Oleiphilaceae; genus Marinobacter. Next base: position 4,285 of record CAYUTG010000102.1, on the reverse strand, counting down.
GCCTGCATCTGCTGGACGCCGAAGCGGCCAAAGAGTCCACAGGCCACGGCTCGCCTCTGCCCATGCTGAAACATGGTGGCCCGGGCCGCGCCGGTGGCGGTGAAGAACTGGGTGGCATTCGCGCTGTGTATCACTACCTGCAGCGCACCGCCATTCAGGGCTCGCCCACCATGCTGGCTGCCGTAACCGGGGAATACATCCGTGGTGCCAGGGTTATCGAGAACGACATACACCCGTTCCGGTATCACTTTGAAGACCTGCAGATCAACCAGTCACTGCTGACCCACCGCCGTACCGTCACGGAGGCGGACCTGGTGAACTTCGGCTGCCTGTCTGGCGATCACTTCTACATGCACTTCGATGAAATCGCGGCGCGCAACAGCCAGTTCGAGAAGCGCATTGCCCACGGCTACTTCGTGCTCTCTGCCGCTGCCGGCCTGTTCGTACACCCGGCCGAAGGCCCGGTACTGGCAAACTATGGTCTGGACACTCTGCGTTTCATCGAGCCAGTCGCACCAGGCGACACCATCCGTGCCCGCCTGACCTGCAAACGCAAGATCGACCAGGGCCGCACCTCACCGGATGGCCACCCACAGGGCGTGGTGGTCTGGGATGTTCAGGTAACCAATCAGGAAGACGAACTGGTCGCCAGTTACGACATTCTGACACTGGTGGCCAAGAAGCCTACGGGGTCGGAACTTTAGTTCTGACCCCCTCTTCGAGGCTGGCAAGACAGTTTGAAAGCACCGGGGTCAGAACTTCAGTTCTGACCCCTTTTTTTACGCTTTTTCTGAGGTTGGCTCAGAGTTTGGGGTCTGACCCCGAATTATGGGGTGGGCGCTAAGGTAGGGTCAGACCCTTACATCCCCAGATATGCTTCGCGTACTTTTTCGTTGCTCAGCAACTCGCGGCCGGAACCTTCCACAACCACGCGGCCGGTTTCCAGCACGTAGCCGCGGTCGGCAAGGGCCAGGGCCTGGGAAGCGTTTTGCTCGACGAGGAAGATGGTAATCCCCTCTTTTTTCAGCTCTCTGACAATATTGAAAATCTCTTCGATAATCAGCGGCGCAAGCCCCATGCTGGGCTCATCCAGCAGCAGTAGCCTGGGCTTTGCCATAAGCGCCCGCCCCATGGCCAGCATTTGCTGCTGACCACCAGACAATTCCCCCGCCAGGTTATGGCGCTTCTGATGCAGTATGGGGAATTTTTCGTACATGCGCTCAATATCGCTTTCAACTTCCGGGCTGCGCCCGCGGGTGTAGGCACCCAATAGCAGATTGTCTTCAACACTCAGGTCTTTAAACACCTGCCGGCCCTCAGGCACCTGCACAATGCCACTGGCAACACGCTGATCGGCACCGACTTTCGACAAGTCGTTTCCTTCAAACGTGATGCTCCCGGTATCCGCTGGCTGCAGACCGGAGATGGTCATCAGCAGTGTCGATTTGCCGGCACCATTGGCACCAACCAGCGAAACAATTTCACCGCGCCGAATCGTGATATCAATGCCATGCAGGGCTTCTATCTGGCCATAAGAGGTTTTCAGCCCTTTGATTGCCAGCATGTCTTCCCGGCTCACCGGGTCAGCACTGTCTGGCTCACCATGATGGGTTCTGGGGTGTAACCCAAGGCCACCAAACCGCTCAGGGGTATAGCTGACAATCCGGTGGCGCAACTCACGGAACTCATCCCGCACCCGCTCACCAAACAGCGGGTCGTTGGACTGGTCCCGGGCTTCGGCAATCTGCTGCCAGTCGTCTTCACTCAGGCATTTTCGTGCCCTGGGAATGACCACACCCTCTTCTTTGCGGATGTGCTTGCGCAAAGCCTCGGTAAAGCGTGACAACGCATGGCTGAACGATTCGCGGCCATCGGGCCAGTGTGCCATACAGGCCGCCAGCAACTGGCGAAGCTCGTTAATTTTCTGATCGCCAATCACATACCCGTGGGCAAGCTTATCCAACAGCGGCCGGGTTTCCGGGGATTTCTCCCCCAGCATGCGATACAGCACGATTTCTTCCGGTGTGCTGTGCACCCGACGCGCGAAATGCTGAATGTAATCAAATATATTAATGAACAGCGTTTCATCGGGCTTCTGCTCGTTGATGTTCATGTCGTGCAGAAGCTGATCCAGTAAATCCAGTATGCGCCACAGCGACTGGTGTTCCTGCACGATGATGCTGATCGCCTGTACGCTGTAGCTGTCTTCGGGCGCAGCGGTCGTCTGTTGTTCGCTCATGGTCCTGTTTCCTTCTCCGCTTAGCCGCCCAGATAGGCTGCAATGACATCCGGATTCTCACGAATCTGTGCGGGTGTGCCTTCCGCCAGCACGCGCCCGTAGTTAAGCACCAGCAAACGGTCGGAAATACCCATCACCAGTTTCATGTCGTGCTCAACCAGCATCACAGTAATACCCTGCTCTGCAATTTTGGCAATCAGCTCTTCCAGCGCAGTGGTTTCCACCGCATTCAGGCCGGCAGCCGGCTCGTCCAGCAGAATGATTTTTGGCTCGGCCGCCAGCGCACGGGCAATCTCCAGTCTTTTCAGTGCGCCATAAGACATGGCAGAGGCCTCGGTATTGAGGTATTCCCCGCAACCGACAAATTCCATCAGCTCTGCTGATTTTTCCCGTGCGGCCTTTTCGTCCCGGGTCAGCGCCGGCAGGCGAAACAGTGTCGTCAGCAGGTTGCTCTTCAGAGTCAGGTGCCGACCCAGCATCACATTTTCAATCGCCGTCATGTTCATACAGATCTGCATCTGCTGAAACGTGCGGCACATGCCCCGCTCGGCCAGCTGATTGGGGAGCAGTTTCGCAATACTCTCGCTGTGCAGCTTTACCTCGCCATCAGTGGGCGTATAGAGGCCAGTAATCAGATTAAAGAGTGTTGTTTTGCCCGCACCGTTAGGGCCAATAACCGAGTACACCTGGCCGGCTTCCACCGAAAAGCTCACACCCTCTACCGCGTGCACACCACCAAATGCTTTGGACAGATTGTTCACTTCCACCACAGCGGTCATGCGTCACCTCCGGTAGATTTCGCGCGCCGCCTGGCCAGATAGTTTGCCGCCGTTGGCAGCAGGCCCTTGGGCATAAAAATCATGGTTAACATAAGGATCAGGCCAAACAGGACCATTTCCACATTCTGAAAATCCGCCAGTACCTGTGGCAGCAGCTCCAGGACAACCGTGCCAATGATCACGCCGATGGTTGACCCCATGCCGCCCAGCACCACCATGGTGATCAACAGAATGGAGAAATCGAAACTCGCCACAGCCGGGGTAATAAACCCCTGAAAGTGCCCGTAAAGTGCGCCCATAATGCTGGCGTACACGGCTGAAATCACAAACACCAGGCTTTTGTATTTCGCCGTATTGACCCCTACCACACTGGCGGCAACCTCCGAGCCATGCACAGAGCGCAGGGCACGGCCAATGGGCGAATCAATCAGGTTCTGTGCCAGCCACACTGCTACCAGCAATATCACCCCCGCGAACAGATACCAGGCCAGATCGCCGCTGATATCCATACCAAACAGCGAGTACTGGCCAAAGGGGCTGAGCTCCCAGCCAAACACATCAAACGGAGGCACAGGCATACCATCCGGCCCGCCAGTTACCTGCCGTTCGTTATTGAGAATAATGGCGATGATAAAACCCACGGCCAGGGTGGCCATGGAAAGGTAGTGACCTTTCAGTCGCAGGATGGGCCGGCCGACAATCCAGGCAATAACACCAACCACAATGGCCCCGACCACCAGCGCGGGAATGGCAGACCAGCCATAATTGCTGGTCATGATGGCGCTGAAATAAGCCCCCAGACCAAAGAAACCGGCATGACCCAGGCTGATCTGCCCGGCAAAACCCACCAGCAGGTTAAGCCCGACAACGGCACCGGCAACCAGAGCAATCTGTGTCGCCAGGCCATAATGAAAGGGGTTGGAAATAAACAGTGGTAGCGCAAACACCACAATGGCCAGAAACAGCAGGCCTTTAAGACGGAACTGCGACAGAGCTGCCATCATCATACCCGCTCCACTACTTTGGCACCGAACAGGCCACGGGGCATGAAGAACAGCACCAGCAAGATCATGGAAAAAGCCACAGCATCTTTGTAGTCAGACGAAATGTAACCCGCGGTCATTGCTTCAACCACACCCAGGGCGAGCCCCCCGACAACCGCACCCAGGCCACTGCCCAGGCCGCCGATGGTGGCTGCCACAAACCCTTTAAGCCCCAGAATGATGCCTATGTCATAGGAAGTGAAAGTAATCGGTGCCACCACAAC
>CAYUTG010000101.1:0-9825 GCA_964447555.1 uncultured Marinobacter sp. | reverse complement strand
TCGTCAGATCATTCAATTCATTCGATAACGCGGGGCACCAGATAAAGCCCGCTGTTGGTGGCCGGTGCAATCGCCTGGAAGGCCTCGCGCTGATCGGTTTCAGTCACCGTGTCCGGGCGCAGGCGCTGAACGGCATCCAGAGGGTGGGCCATGGGTTCCACCTGATCCGTATCGGCGGCGGCCAGCTGGTCTACCAGTTCAAGGATGTTGCCCAGATCTTTTTCCAGTGCTGAAATCTGCTCATCGTTCACACGAATGCGGGCGAGCACAGCGACTTTTTCAATGTCTTGACGGGAAATGGTCACGCATTGTCTCCCAGTTAAATGAAATGTATTTAATGAGTTAATGGCTATGAACGGGTATCAATACACGGGTTTACAGGAGTGTCCGATGCCGTTCAGAGGCTGTCGCCGTGCGGTCGTCCACCCGGGCCAGAAAACGAAAGCGGTTATGGTAACAGATTCAGGGAAACGCAGGGGAGGGTAAAGATTCACAGGAAGTGAGTGGTCTGTGGGGCCAGACACCCCATCGCGCCTTGCCTGTAGGGGTGCTCGCTGCTAAAGTTGCCGCATCTTTTCTGCGACTGCTACTCTCAGGTTGAAACTACACGAATGTTGATAAAAAGACTCCGAGGCTTATTTTCCAGCGACCTGTCCATCGACCTGGGCACCGCCAACACCCTTATATACGTGCGCGAGCGCGGAATTGTGCTGAACGAGCCATCGGTTGTGGCCATCCGTACCAGCAATTCACAGAAAACCGTGGCCGCTGTAGGTGCGGAAGCAAAGCGCATGCTTGGGCGCACTCCGGGGAATATTACCGCCATTCGCCCGATGAAAGACGGCGTTATTGCAGATTTCGTGGTAACCGAAAAAATGCTGCAGCACTTTATTCACAAAGTGCATGAAAACAGCTTTATTACCCCAAGCCCACGGGTGCTGGTGTGTGTGCCGAGCAAATCAACTCAGGTAGAGCGCAAGGCGATTCGTGAATCAGCGCTTGGGGCCGGCGCACGGGAAGTGTTCCTGATTGAAGAACCTATGGCGGCAGCGATAGGTGCCGGCCTGCCGGTTGAGGAAGCCAGCGGCTCCATGATTGTGGATATCGGCGGCGGCACCTCTGAAATCGCCATTATCTCTCTGAACGGTATTGTGTACGCTGACTCCGTCCGGGTTGGTGGCGATAAATTCGACGAGGCTGTGGTCACCTACGTTCGCCGCAACTATGGCAGCCTGATTGGCGACTCCACCGCTGAGCGGATCAAGCACGAAGTGGGCTGCGCCTACGAAGGGCTTGAGATTCGTGAAATTGATGTTCGCGGCCGTAATCTGGCTGAGGGCGTGCCCAGGGCCTTTACCCTGAGCAGCGAAGAAATTCTGGATGCCTTGCAGGAATCTCTGGCGCAGATCGTCCAGACGGTAAAAAGTGCGCTGGAACAATCACCGCCGGAGCTGGCGTCTGATATCGCCGAGCGTGGTATCGTACTGACCGGTGGCGGAGCCTTACTGCGCGGTCTGGACAAGCTGATCAGTGAGGAGACCGGCCTGCCTGTCATTATCGCAGAAGATCCGCTGACCTGTGTTGCCCGTGGCGGTGGCAAGGCGCTGGAACTGATTGACAAGGGTGGCATCGGAATGTTCTCCCAGGAGGGATAATCCTGTGGGGAGGGCTTGCTATTAAAACCATTTTTGTTGAGGGGTCGGTTCCCGGCTTCAGGCTTCTTTTAATTGTCATTGTGTCGGCAGCCCTGGTGGTTGCCGACGCACGTTTTGATAAGCTCTCCCAGGTGCGCAGCACACTGGCCACCGGACTTGCCCCGGTCTACTGGCTGGGCAACGCGCCTTACCAGTTTAACGACTGGGTGGCCGGTCTGTTCGTCTCGAAAGACAGCCTTCAGAAAGAGAACGAAGATCTGAAGGCAAGGCTATTGATTCTGGAACGCCGTGCACTTAAATACGCTGCACTGGCCTCTGAAAACAATGAACTGCGGCGGCTGATGAACTCTTCAGAGTTGCTCGACGACCGGGTCATTGTGGGCGAGGTTGTCGGTGTTTCGCCAGACCCTTTCTCTCACGAAGTTATTATTAATAAAGGCCAGCGGGATGGTTTGTCCGTCGGCCAGGCTGTGCTTGATGCCCATGGCTTAATGGGGCAGGTGGTTCAGACCAGTCAGCTTACCTCCCGAGTGCTTCTTGTTTCAGACAGCAGCCACGCTGTGCCGGTTGAAGTGGTGCGCAATGGCTTGCGGGCCATACTGCTGGGTACCGGCGATGCCGATACGCTGGACCTTGTTCATGTTCCGGATACCGCTGATATCCGTGAAGGTGATTTGCTGGTCAGCTCTGGCCTGGGCGGGCGGTTTCCGCGTGGCTATCCGGTGGCGGAAGTGAGCCGTATCACCAAAGAGCCTGGTGAGCCCTTCATCTCTATTGAGGCCGCACCCAAAGCGGAGCTTAACCAGAGCCGGCTGGTTCTGGTGGTGTTTGCGCCGGAAAGCCCTGCTCCGGAGGCTGAACGGGCAACGGATTCCCCGGCAGACACGGCCACGCCAGATCAGGAAGGAGGTCGCTGATGCTGTCGGTTATCAGTTATCCGGTCTTTGTGCTGTCGGTCATTGTTTCTCTGGTGCTGAGTATTTCGCTGTTCCCGGTTGACTGGTTTGTGTTCCGGCCTGAATGGCTGGGGCTGGTAGTGTTCTACTGGACATTCCGGGCCCCGGCGCAGTTCGGCATTATTCTCGCCTGGTGTCTGGGTTTGTTGCTCGATGTGCTGGAAGCAACGCCACTGGGTGTCAATGCCATGGCCATGGGGTTGATTGCGTTTCTGGTACTGACCATTCACCAGCGGCTGCGAATGTACCCATTACCCCAGCAATGCCTGATGGTATTTCTGGTGCTGGGTATCAATCAGATGCTGGTTCATTTCATTAAACAGATGCTTGGCGGTGAAGATGCCGGTTTCAGCTATCTGTGGCCAGCGTTGGTCAGTGCGGCGGTCTGGCCGCTGTTTTCTGCACTGCTGGACAACATTAACCGCAAACTGGGGTAGCCATGCCATCCATTATTCTGGCGTCGGCATCGCCTCGCCGGTCAGAGTTGCTGCGGCAAATTGGCGCTGAATTCAGTGTGCTGCCGGCCGACATTGATGAGACGCCCAGAGCTGACGAAACAGCCCGTCATTACGTAGAGCGGATGGCCCGGGAAAAAGCCCTGAAGGTGGCCATGGCGCACCCGGATTCTCTGGTGCTGGGCGCAGACACTTCCGTGGTGCTGAACGGGATGATTCTCGGTAAACCGGCCAGTGCAGACGATGCGGCTGCCACGCTCAGGCAGTTATCGGGTGCCAGCCATCAGGTTGTAACCGCTGTGGCGCTGGCCAGAGGGCGGGTATGTACGTCGCGCCTGGTGGTTGTCGATGTCAGGTTCAGAGACCTGTCTGCGGATGAAGTTGCCGCCTACGTGGCCACGGGCGAACCTATGGACAAGGCCGGAAGTTATGGAATTCAGGGTCTGGGTGGTATTTTTGTGAGGGAACTGCAAGGCAGTTACAGTGCAGTGGTCGGGCTACCGTTACAGGAAACCGCTGCTTTGTTGGCAGATGCCGGTTCCCCGGTCTGGAAGAAGTGGCCGAGCAGCATGGAGAGCCAGGTATGAGTGAAGAAATTCTGATTAACGTAACGCCGGTAGAAACCCGTGTGGCTCTGGTTGAAAACGGAATGCTGCAGGAAGCCTACATTGAGCGTACCAGCCGCAAAGGCATTGTGGGCAATATCTATAAGGGGAAGGTGGTCAGGGTGCTTCCGGGCATGGAAGCGGCGTTTGTGGACATTGGCCTTGAAAGGGCCGCTTTTATTCACGCCTCGGATGTTATGCCAGGCCAGAACAATGGCACAGAGACAAATGACACACCGAAAACCGTTCCTGATATCCGTACCCTACTGCGGGAAGGCCAGTCGCTGGTCGTCCAGGTAACAAAAGACCCGATTGGTACCAAAGGGGCCAGGCTGACCACACAGCTTTCCATTCCCTCCCGTTACCTCGTGTTTATGCCGGGCGTAAGCCACATAGGTATATCACAGAGAATTGAAGATGACGCGGAACGTACGCGCCTGAAGACGCTGGTTGAAGAGGCCGCCGCCGGGGAACATGAGGTGCAGGGTGGTTATATTATCCGCACCGCAGCAGAAGCGGCGCCAGCGGAAGATCTGACCGCCGACATGGTTTATCTGCACCGCCTGAGCCAGTCTGTTCACGAGCGCATAGCCCGGGCGACCGCTCCCTCCGAGGTCTACCAGGATTTGCCTTTGTTTATCCGGACCATTCGCGATCTGATCCGGCCGCAGACCGAAAAAGTGCGGATCGACAGCCGTGAAAGTCATCAGCGGGTTATGGAGTTTGTTGGCGAGTTTGTTACCGAGTTTGCAGACAAGGTGGAGTATTATCCCGGCGAGCGCCCGATTTTTGATCTTTACTCCGTAGAAGATGAAATTCAGAAGGCGCTCAGCCGCAAGGTTCAGCTCAAGTCTGGCGGTTATGTGATCATTGATCAGACTGAAGCCATGACCACCATAGACATCAATACCGGCGGCTTTGTCGGCCACCGTAACCTTGAAGAAACCATTTTTAAAACCAATCTGGAGGCGGCCCGTGCGATCAGCCGCCAGCTGCGCCTGCGTAACCTGGGCGGCATTATTATTATTGATTTTATTGATATGGAAGACCCGGAGCACCAGCGCCAGGTGCACCGGATGCTGGAAAAAATGCTTGAGCGTGACCATGCCAAAACCAAGATTACCGGCGTGTCTGAACTTGGCCTGGTGGAAATGACCCGCAAACGCACAACAGAAAGCCTGGGGCAGATTTTGTGCGAACCCTGCCCGGTGTGTGATGGCCGTGGTTTTCTGAAAACCAGTGAAACCGTGTGCTATGAAATTTTCCGGGAAATTCTCCGGGTGAACCGTGCCTACGAAGTGGAAAACTATCTGGTGATGGCGTCTCAGAGTGTCATCGACCGTTTACTGGATGAAGAATCAGATAACGTCGCTGATCTTGAGACGTTTATCAGCAAATCCATTCGCTTTCAGGTAGAGCCCTTTTACAGCCAGGAACAGTACGATGTTGTTCTTCTCTGATCCTGTCTCAAGACCCGGCGCTGGCTGGCGGCAGTGATGGTCAGGTTGGCGGCTCTGGCCACCAGCATTGTCTGGTGGTTTCTGCTGGTCGTGCTTCTGTTGTTTGCGCTGTATGCCGGTATTGGGCGCCAGCTTACGCGGAATGTTGACGCCTTCAGTGATGATCTGGCCAGGGAACTGTCTGTGCGCCTTGGTCAGACAGTGTCCATCGGTGAACTCTCCTCTCAGTGGTACTGGCTGGACCCGTCGTTCACGGCCCGACAGATTTCAGTGACCAACGCTGGCTCAGAGACGAGTGTGATCAGCCTGGAACATTTGCGTATCCGGGTTGATTTTCTGGCGTCGTTGCTGAGGCTGAGGCTGGTTTTTGAAGATTTTGAAGCTGATGGCCTTGAGCTGACACTTGACCAGTCCCGCTCGGGAGACATTGAAATACCCGGTGCCGATATACCTGAGCCAACCGGTAACCGGCTGCGGCGCTGGCTGGAATTTGCCGGCAATGTCCTGTCCGAGCCCTATGTGAAAATCACCCGGGTTGATCTGACCATTCACGACAGGCAAGGGCATTCGCGGCGCCTGGATATTCCTCAACTTGACCTTGTCTACCGCCAGGGCGTGTTTCATGCCTCCGGCCGTGCCATGCAATCCGGAACGACCCAGCAACTGGCCAGCTTCAGCCTGGTCGGCCAGCATTTTTTCAGGGGCGATTTTACCGGCCAGCTGTATGTTGATGCCGATTCCGGCCGCCTGTTTGACGGGCTGATAGATGAGTACCAGTGGCGCAGCATGCGGGTGGAAGGCTTTGATCTGGGAGGCGAGGCCTGGCTGACATTCCGTAGTGGTGTACTGCAGCAGGTAACCGGTAATGTGCGCACTCCCTATATGCAACTGGGGGTGGGTCAGCAGTCGCTGGCGCCGCTGGAAAACATTCAGGCGCGCTTTGGCTGGCGCCGGTATGACACTGTGTTATCCGAAGCCCATCCGGATCAGAGCAGGCTGGACAGCCCGGGTGAGTGGCACCTGAAAAACCTGCAATGGACCTGGAACGGTGTTGATATACCACCGTTCAGTCTGCGCCTGAAGCCGGAACCCGGAAATCTCAGCATTGTTGCGGACGCTTTGCCGCTTAAACCTCTGCGGCAACTGGTGTCACGCCTGCCCATTTTGCCTGAGCAGGCATCGGCAGCCCTGCAGAATTACCGGCCGGCTGGCTATCTGGATCGTATGGAGCTCAACCTTCCGGAATCTGCAGGTGAAAGTTTTGAGCTGTCCGGGAAATTGAGAAATGTCAGTGTGGCAGCCTATGATGGCGCACCGGGGGTTTCCGGGCTCTATGGCACTGTGTATGTGAACCGGAATTCCGGCTATGTTAACGCCAGGGCAGGAGATAACCCGGTACACCTGGAGTTTCCTGAGCTCTTCCGGGGTGGCTGGCTATTCCCAGGGTTTAGTGCGCAGGTGTTCTGGCAGATAGACGGGCCTCTCATCCGCGTTCACGCGGATGACATTCAACTGTCCTATCAGGGTGCCACGCGTATGGACGGTGGTTTCGACCTGAAGCTGGCCGATGATGGCGAGAGTATCCTCGGCCTGCGCGTTGGTGTGCAGAATGCAACAGCCGACATGCTGTCAGATTTCGTACCGGCCAGGGTGGTTGATGCCGGCTTGTACGAATGGTTGACGACGGCCATCACTCAGGCGGATATCACCTCCGGAGTGTACTACGGTCACGGCCAGATAGATCCTGATGCCCCAGACGGCTCGTTTGTATCTTCCATGCGGTACAGCTTCGAAAACGCCAGCGTAACCTACGATAAACGCTGGCCTGAAGTCTCCGGGGCCAGCGGGCGGGTTGTCGTTCAGAATGGCGATACCCGGGTTACCCTGAACAAGGGTGAAACCGGCGGGTTATCGCTGGCTCCCAGCACAGTACGTGTGGTGCCGGCAGAAACAGTAACAAAAATCCTGGTCGATGCCTCGGCCCGCTTTCCCGGTAAGGCCACCCGCTTCTGGATAGACAACAGCCCCCTGGGGGCAATGGCCGGCCATGCGGCTGACGCTCTCAGTTTCGGTGGCCAGTACTCGCTGGATCTGTCGCTGGATCTGCCTCTTGATACCGACCGGGATGTGGTTGTGGAAGCCCGGGTCAAAACGGATGATGGCACAATAAATTACCCCTCTGCCGGGCTGGTCTGGAATCAGGTGAAAGGCGACCTGACCTATCACACTGAAAACGGTTTTTCGGGCGACCCGGTGACCGCGCGCTTTCTCGGTGAACCAGTCAGTATCACCCTTAGCCGCAGTACCGCTACCGAGGCGTTGTCCGTTCGCCAAACCGGCACCTTGTCGGTTCCCGATTCTCTTGTCAGGGCGGGCCTGAAGGTTGATAAAACATTCGGCGTGAAGGGCACCCTTGCTTATACCGCCACGCTGGATGTGGGCAGCGACAGCACGTCGGACATTCGGGTTGAGTCTGATCTGAAAGGCGTGTCGTTTGACTGGCCAGACCCGCTCGCTAAAACCGCAGACGAAGTGGCTCCTTTGCAGGCCACTATCAACCCATCTGCAGAAAACGGGGTTGCCATTCAGGGCGATTGGGAAAACCGGATGGCATTCGATTTTCTCTGGAAAGATACGGGCTTCGATCTGAACTTCGATCATGTGTATCTGGGCCGTCATACGCTCAATAACATTCAGATCAGCGCGCTTGATCTGGGTGACCGGTGGGTTGTCTCTACGGAATCAGAGCGTGCGATTGGCCGGGTTGTTCTTCCCGATGACGATGGACCGGTTATTGCGGATCTGGAAATGCTTCGGCTGATGCGCGGCAATACAGACGAGAACCAGCCTGCCGAAATTCTGACCCTGGAAGAACAACTGGAAACATTCCGCTCGCTGGACATGGGCAGTTGGCCCGATGTCCAGGTTACGATTGCCGATCTTCAGCTTGGTGATGATTCGCTTGGCCGCTGGACATTCACCCTGAAGCCCGAGCCCTACAGGCTGACCGTCAGCGACATCGAAGGCCGCCTTAACTCTCTGGTCATGCTTGGTGACATGACCTGGAGTATTGTGAACGACAAAGGAAAAAGTCGTTTTGTGGGCTCTGTTGCCGGCGGTGCACTGTCTGACCTGGGCACGTTATTTGGTACCCAGATACCGCTCACCAACAAGAAAACCACGATTGAACTGGATGTGGACTGGCCCGGCCGGCCAGACGAGTTCGCGTTATCGGATCTCAGTGGTTCTGTGAGCCTCCGGCTGGATGAAGGGATGATTCTGGAGCAGAACAACACCGCCCAGCTATTCCGTTTCTTTAACCTTCTTAATGCCGACACACTCTGGCGACGCCTTAAACTGGATTTCTCGGATTTGTATGAGCGGGGAGTGGCCTTTGATGCGATTTCAGGCAAAGCACAGATCGTAAATGGCCTTGTCACACTGAACCCGGAGCTTCAGGTTGTGGGCCCCTCTGGTGCTTTCAAGCTCAGTGGCACCACAGACATAGCGGATGAAGTGCTGGATATGCGCCTGGTGGTTGTGCTGCCGCTGACCCAGAACCTGCCGCTGGCGGCGCTGTTGCTGGGGGCCGGCGCACCCATAGGTGGTGCGCTGTTTGTTCTGGACAAGATTCTGGGCGACCCCTTGAGTAAGCTCACCAGCGCCAGTTACAGTGTTACCGGTACCTGGGATGATCCGGAAGTGGATCTGCGGCGGGTTTTTGATAATGGTGAATAGAGGAACAGGCTTATGACAGTTTCTGTTTCCCATCAGGTGGCGGCCATTCAGATGGTCAGCACTCATGATATCGAAGCCAATCTGGCTGAGGCCGAGCGGTTACTGAAAGAGGCCGCCGATGGCGGTGCCCGGGTAGCCGTATTGCCAGAGAATTTTGCGGTATTGGCCACCCGCCAGATGGTGGAGTGCGGGCTTACTGAATCCCAGGGCGAGCCCGTTATCCGGAGCTTTCTGGCCCGGCAGGCAAAAACGCTGGGTATGTGGATAGTGGGTGGTTCTCTGCCCCTGGCAACGCGGCCGGATGGCAGTGCTATTCGCGACAGAGTCCGGGCTGTCTGTCTGGTATTTGATCATCATGGCCAGGAGGTTGCGCGTTACGACAAGATTCACCTGTTTGACGCGGTTGTTGAAGACAGCCACGGCCAGTACCGGGAGTCGGATACGTTTGAGCCAGGTGATCAGGTTGTTACGGTCGATACGCCCGTGGGTAAGCTCGGCCTGGCAATCTGCTACGATTTGCGCTTCCCGGAACTGTTTCGCCTGTTGCGGGAGCAGGAAGCAGACTGGGTGTGCCTGCCCAGTGCGTTCACCTGGCAAACCGGTGATGCGCACTGGCACGCACTGATTCGCGCAAGAGCCATTGAAAACCAGGTATGGTTGGTTGCGGCCGGGCAGGGCGGGCAAAACAGTGAGCGCCGCCGCACCTACGGCCACAGCCTGATCTGTGACCCCTGGGGCAGGGTGCTATCTGAACTCGCAGAAGGGCCAGGTGTCGTGGTTGCAGAACTGGACCCCGAGCGACTGGCGCAACTGCGTAAACAAATGCCTGTGTGGAGCCACCGGCGGTTGTAGGTGACCGAAGAAGGGGCAGAACCATGAATAAGGGGTCAGAACTAAAGTTCTGACCCCGGGTTAGCAGCTTCAGCCGCGTCAACACACTCCCGGAGATAACGAAA
>CAYUTG010000100.1:0-9869 GCA_964447555.1 uncultured Marinobacter sp. | reverse complement strand
AAAAACGGCCGTTTATTTGTCGCCGGTTGTAACCAGACTGTTAAGGTTAAACGCCTTGTCAAGCGCCTGTTTTGCGGCTTCCGCATCAGCCTTGCTGGCAAATGGCCCGCTGAACACCCGGGTCAGCGTGGTGTCACCGCGTACCACTTCCTGCAGGCTTGAACCGTAGCCTTGTTTGCGAACTTCGTTTCTGAGCCGCCTTGCATTATCAGCATTGCCAAAACTGCCAAGCTGGACCACCCAGGCACCCTTAAGGGATGAGGCATACTCGGTGCTGTCAGGCTGGGCCGAGCTGGAACTCTTCGTGCCCGACCCGGCTGGCGAGGCATCTTCGTTTGCCGTGGCAGATTGGGCTGGAGTATTGCTCTGCTTCTCTGGGGCCGGCTGAGCGACTTCCCGGGGCGTATCTGCAGGTGAATCTGTCTCTTCCACAATACGATAGCCCGGCGCTTCTCCGGGTGTACTGTCGCCTTCAGCCTCCATTGCGGTATCCGTCGCCATACCGGTGTTCTGCTGATCCGGCGCACGTACCGCTTCTGAATCCGGAGTGGTTACTTCGGGAAAGGGTGGTTCTTCAGGAATTCTGATGTCAGTGGATGTGCGCTCAGAATGAGGCTCATCAAACACCATAGGAACAAAGATAACCGCCAGGGAAATCAATACCAGCGCCCCGATTATTCTTTGCTTCAGTCCCTCCACGTCCGAGGCTCCCGTTTGTGGTGATACACCATAAAGGAATAAAAGCGTCAGGCGTTGATACTAACTGCCAGCCCGGCAGAACTCAAAGTCCCGATACCGGCCATGGACAAAGTTTAAGACAGCTCGCCGGCCAGCAAACTCCGAGCCTCTGCAACCGTAAAGAACGAGCCAAAGATAATAATGATATCGGATGGCCCGGCTGCACTGCGGGCCGCCCGAATAGCCTCCGCAACCGAATCGTGGTGGGCGCTTGCCTCCACACCGGCCGCCTGAGCCCGGTCATCCAGCTGGCTTCCGGATAGCCCCCGATGGGCGCTCAGGCCACCCAGCCACCAGGAATCCACAACCGGGCGCATAGCCTGAAGAACCCCTTCAATATCTTTGTCGCCCAGCGCCGCATAAACCGCATGAACCTTCTGGTCAGCCTGCTTCACGGAGTTCAGGCGCCCCGCAAGCCATCTGGCCGCGTGGGGGTTGTGACCAACATCCGCTATGGTCAGTGGCTGCCCGGCCAGTGTTTCAAACCGGCCCGGAACCTTTAACTGGCCAAGGGCCCGCTCAATAGCGATTACGTCAAGATCTGGCTGCAGACGATGCACAGCAACAACCGCCGCCGCAACACTGGGAACCGGCAAAGGGCCGGCCGGAAGGCGTATCTGACGACCCTGGTGTTCCAGAATAACCGGCTCATCCGGGCGCTTGCCGCCAGCTTCAGCACAGCTCTGCCCTGCACGTAACTGATAATCACGATTAACCAGCGAAAGCGCCACCTTCTGAGCTGCCGCCTGCTGAAGCACGGAACCGGGAGGGTCAGTATCTGCACATACCGCAGGGATACCGGGCCGCAGTACGCCCGCTTTTTCAAAACCAATGACTTCCCGGTTATCACCCAGAAAGGCTACGTGGTCGATATCCACGGACGTCAGAATAACCAGATCGGCGTCCATAACATTCACCGCATCCAGCCGGCCGCCCAGCCCTACTTCCAGAATCCAGTCTTCAACGCCTTCGTTATCAAAGGCTACAAAGGCGGCCAGAGTCCCAAATTCAAAATAGGTCAGTGATACATCACCACGCGCGGCCTGAACCTTTTCGAAAGCCGACACCAGCGCGGCATCGGTGATGTCAGCCCCCTCAATACGAATGCGTTCGTTATAGGCTTGCAGGTGCGGTGACGTGTATGCGCCCGTCCGTCGGCCTGCACTTTGCAGCAGCGCCTCCAGAGTAGCTACAGCACTGCCCTTACCGTTGGTTCCGGCCACAGTAATCACCCGTGCCCGGGGCTTTCGCGGAAACAGCCTTCGCAAAACCACAAGCACACGGTCGAGGCCAAGATCTATTTCTGTGGGGTGTATGGCTTCAAGGTAAGTCAGCCACCGGTTGACGGTAGCACCAGCCTCCGGAGCTACCGGAGGCTGGTCGGACAGGCTATTCGGCTGGTTCATCAATTTCCGGCTTTTCTGATACTTCAAACTCAATGGGTGCGTCTGAACCAGGCACATCCAGCCCGGTGAATTTCGCCAGCACATGCGCAATACGCTCACGCATCTGGTGCCTGTGCAGAATCATGTCAATTGCACCGTGGTCCAGCAGGAACTCACTACGCTGAAAGCCCTCGGGCAGTTTTTCACGAACCGTTTGTTCAATAACCCGTGGCCCGGCAAACCCGATCAAAGCGTTAGGCTCTGCGATATTCAGGTCGCCCAGCATGGCCAGACTGGCAGAGACTCCCCCGAACACCGGGTCAGTCAATACCGAAATGTATGGAATGCCTTCCTGCTTCATGCGTTCAAGAACCGCTGCGGTTTTCGACATTTGCATGAGGGACAGAATGGCTTCCTGCATTCGTGCACCACCACTGGCAGAAAAACATACCAACGGGATACGCTGCTCCAGTGACACATTGGCAGCCTGAACAAATTTTTCGCCGACTACCTGCCCCATCGACCCACCCAGAAAGCCGAACTCAAAGGCGCAGGCAACCAGTGGCACGCCAAGTGTGGTGCCTTTCATGGCCACCAGCGCGTCTTTTTCTCCGGTTGATTTCTGGGCCTGTGTCAGGCGGTCTTTGTAGCGTTTGCTGTCCTTGAACTTGAGCCTGTCCCAGGGCTCCAGATCAGCGGCAATCTCTTCCCTCCCATCCGGGTCAAGAAACACTTCCAGCCGGCGTCGGGCATTGACCCGGAGGTGGTGGTTACATTTGGGACAAACGTCCAGGTTCTTCTCAAGTTCCGGCTTGTAGAGAAACGCTCCGCATTTCGGGCATTTTTTCCAGAGCCCTTCCGGCACGCCGGTTCTCTGCTTGGATTCCGAGCGAATTTTGCTCGGCATTATTTTGTCCAGCCAGTTACTCATGATTTCGTCCTGTCATTTGATGGCGGTTTACCTGAAGCCCCGCGTCACGAAGCCAGACTATCCAGTGCCTCGCGCATCGGTTGAAGCAGATCGGTTAAGGCCCGCTTAAGCTTGTCAGGATCTGCCTGATGTGTGGCTATTGTATCTACCAGCACGCTGCCAACAATTACACCATCGGATACCCGCCCAACTGCGGCAGCGGTTTCCGCATCCCGGATGCCAAAACCCACACCGACAGGAAGTGCGGTCAGTTCATGAATGTGCGTCACTTTAGCTGCAACTTCATCAACGTTTATTTTGGCAGCTCCGGTCACGCCCTTGAATGAAACATAGTACACATAGCCCGAAGAGTGCTCACTGATTGCGCGAATACGCTCATCCGTTGTTGTCGGCGCCAGCAAAAAAATCGGATCCAGGTTGCGCTGAGAGAACAGCGGTGCAACATCTGCGGCTTCCTCCGGCGGTAAATCCACTGTCAGAATGCCATCAATACCCGCATCGGCGGCAGCATCCGCAAACACTTCGTACCCCATGGATTCCATAGGGTTCAGGTAGCCCATCAGTACTACCGGCGTTTCATCATTCGTTTTACGGAACTCTTTAACGATTCCGATAACCTGACGAAGAGACGTTCCGTGCCTGAGCGCGCGTTCGCAGGCCAGTTGAATAACCGGCCCATCGGCCATGGGGTCTGAAAACGGTACGCCAAGCTCAATGATATCGACACCGGCTTCAACCATCGTGTGCATAAGATCAACGGTCAGATCCGGGTGAGGATCACCCGCAGTTATAAAGGGAATCAGTGCCTTACGGCCTTGTCCTTTCAGGGTTTTGAGAACCCCTTCAATTCGGCTCATGCCTGCTCCTGTCTGTTAGTCAAAGCTCGATGCCTTCCAGCTGGGCAACGGTATGAATGTCTTTATCGCCACGCCCGGACACATTGATAACCACCACCTGCTCTTTGTCCATGGTGGCAGCCAGTTTCACCCCGTAAGCAACCGCATGCGCAGATTCAAGTGCCGGCATAATACCTTCAACACGCGTCAGTTGGTGGAAGGCATCCAGTGCTTCCGCATCGGTTACCGACACATAGTTGGCCCGGCCTATATCTTTTAACCAGCTGTGTTCCGGCCCTACGCCAGGGTAATCCAGCCCGGCGCTCACAGAATGGGTTCCGGAAATCTGGCCATTCTCATCGGCCATCAGATAAGTACGGTTACCATGCAGCACACCGGGGCGGCCCGCACACAGAGGTGCGGCGTGTTCACCGGTTTCGATTCCGTGGCCGCCGGCTTCAACACCGTACATCTGTACGGACTCGTCGGTCAGGAAGGGATAGAACAGGCCGATGGCGTTAGAGCCCCCGCCAACGCAGGCGACCAGAGCATCTGGCAATTTCCCGGCCTTCTCCAGCGACTGGCGGCGTGCTTCGCGGCCAATAACCGACTGAAAATCACGCACCAGAAGTGGGTAGGGGTGCGGCCCGGCGACTGTGCCGATTATATAGAAGGTGTCATCTACATTAGACACCCAGTCGCGCATGGCTTCGTTCATGGCATCTTTAAGCGTTCGTGTGCCGCTCTCTACTCCATGAACTTCTGCACCCAGCAGCTTCATACGGAACACATTAAGAGACTGGCGTTGAATATCTTCGGCACCCATAAACACATGACACTCAAGCCCCAACCGGGCACAGACGGTTGCGGTGGCCACACCATGCTGCCCGGCACCCGTTTCGGCAATAACCCGCTTTTTACCCAGAAAGCTGGCGAGCAACGCCTGGCCAATGGTGTTGTTCACCTTATGAGCGCCGGTATGGTTCAGGTCTTCCCGCTTGAGCCAGATTTGGGCACCACCGGTTTCACGGGTGAGACGCTCTGCCAGGTACAGCGGGCTTGGCCGGCCCACGTAGTCTGCAAGATCCTGATCGAATCTGGCCTGAAATTCCGGATCTTTCTTTAGCCGCAGGTACTCCTGCTCCAGAGTCATCAGGGAATCCATCAGCGTTTCAGAGACAAAACGGCCGCCAAATGCCCCGAAATGCCCCCGTGCATCTGGTAACGCGCCAAGCATTTCTTCAGTCAGTTTTACAGACACGGTGAACCTCTTTCATAAAGTCAGTCATTTTTTCAGTATCTTTGATGCCTTTGTCACTTTCGACGCCGCCACTGACATCAACTGCCCACGGGTTGACCTGACCGATGGCGCTGGCCACGTTATCAGATGACAACCCACCGGCCAATATAAGCGGTATGGGGCGATGCTCAGGAATCAGACCCCAGTTAAAAGATCGCCCGGTTCCACCATAACGGTCCGGGTCCCAGGCGTCGACCAGCAGCCCGCAGGCTCCCGGATAGTGACCGAAGGCCTGTTCTATCTGGCCCTCTTCTCTTACCCGTAAGGCTTTTATCCAACGGCGATCAAACTGGTTGCAGAATTCAGCGGTTTCATCGCCATGAAACTGCAACAAATCGAGGGGAACCCGCTGCAAAACGTCTGTCACCTGCCGGGCATCCGGATTCACGAACAGCCCGACAACAGACACGAACGGTGGCACAGCCTGGCTCAACGCCCTGGCCTGCTCTATCGTTACGGCGCGGGGGCTGGGGCCATAAAACACCAGGCCAATCGCGCTCGCCCCCAGCCTGACCGCAGCAGCTATATCTTCAGCCCTGGTCAGGCCACATATCTTTACCCGTGTGCTCATCATCACTGTGTTCGCTTTCCAGGGTATATGTACGTTGGTGCTATGGGCATATTACCCTCTGCTGAGAACCAGGGCCGCAGAAAGCCAGGGCCACAATCCGCCTCCGGAATGCCACAGGCCGCGGGGTAACCCACATCAACCAGGTACAGTCCGTAAGGGGGCGCGGTAACACCGGCAACCGTCCTGTCCCGTGCTGCCAGTATCTCACTCATCCATTCTACTGTTTGCAGGCCGGACCCTATGGCCATCAATGCACCTGCAATATTACGCACCATGTGATGAAGAAACGCATTCGCCTGAACATCTATTACGACAAAATCGTTGATACGGGTTACTGAAATCTGCTCCAGATACCTCACGGGCGTGCGCGACTGACAACCAGCGGCGCGAAACGATGAGAAATCGTGTTCACCAAGCAATACCTGAGCTGCCTCATGCATCCGGCCTGCATCCAGTGGGCGATAAGTCCAGCTTACCTGGCCTCGCTGAATGCCCGGTCTTACAGCAGTATTACATATAACGTAGCGATAGCGCCGGTAAACAGCGGAAAAGCGTGCGTGAAAATCATCTGCCCCGTTGCCAGCCCAGTGCACTGCGATATCGTACGGCAAGGCGGTATTGATGCCCATAACCCAGGAGCGCAGGTTACGAACGGACGGGGTTTCAAAGTGAGCTATCTGGTAACTGGCATGTACACCGGCATCGGTGCGCCCGGCGCATACCAGGTCGACAGGGTGATTGGCCACTTTGGCAACAGCCGTCGCCAACTCCGCCTCTACCGATCTTACACCGGATTTCTGAAGTTGCCAGCCATGATAAGCGCTGCCGTCGTATTCAAAGGCAATAACAACACGGCCATCACCAATGGCATTATCCGTCGTGAGTTGCTGAGGTTTAAGAAACAAGTGCAGACCCGAAATGAGTGATTCCTGAACACAAAGCGCCGGCCCATACCGGGGTAAGTCCCGGTGGCCGGCGCTTTGTTTCTCGCTGATTCAATTATAACGAATCAGGACATATTTTTAAGGAGATCCTGCGCTTCGGCTTTCTGCTCCTCATTTCCCTCCAGGGCGACTTCTTCAAGAATGTCGCGCGCTCCGTCGCTGTCGCCCATCTCGATATAAGCCCGGGCCAGATCCAGCTTGGTAGCAGCTTCGTCGGTGCCTGCCAGGAAATCGAAGTCGTCGTCATCGCCAAGGTCGTTTTCATCGATATCAGCAATTTCACGCTTCGGCGCTTCAGCTTCTTCGGCGACTTCATCAGAGGCAACGGGAAGTTCCTCTTCAGGCGCTTCGTCAGCTGCATCACTGAGCGCATCCTCAAGGTCGAGCTCTTCATCCAATGAAGGCACGTCTTCCTCCTCAGGTGCATCTTCTGCCGCAGAGTCCACAGACTCAGAAAACTCTTCCATCAATGCAAGATCTTCATCCGACA
The DNA here is from genome assembly GCA_964447555.1 of uncultured Marinobacter sp. Classification (GTDB taxonomy): domain Bacteria; phylum Pseudomonadota; class Gammaproteobacteria; order Pseudomonadales; family Oleiphilaceae; genus Marinobacter. The sequence goes on along the minus strand of CAYUTG010000100.1, from coordinate 2,674 downwards.
CATCAAGCTCGAGATCATCCAGGGCAGATTCTTCCGATTCGCTTTCAAAGGGCTCATCATCTTCGTTGGCCACTTTGTCCAGCTCTGCATCCAGCTCATCAAGGAAAGATTCATCCAGCGAGTCAATGTCGCCTTCAGATCCAGCGTCAACGGACTCCTCAGCGAACTCTTCCGAAAGCCCCTCGGTCAGGCTCTCGCCGAGCTCGTCTTCATCAAGTTTGTCCTCATCCAGCTCGAGCGACTCTTCACCCAGCTCAGTGCTGACCTTTTCCAGCTCAACGCTATCTTCAACGATATCCAGACTGTTTTCATCCAGATCAAGGCTATCTTCATCCAACTCAAGGCTGTCTTCGCCTAAATCAAGGCTATCCTCATCCAGCTCAAGACTACTCTCGTCCAGATCGCTTTCTGGCTCAGCATCGATTTCAAAGTCGATGTCTGCGCTTGTTTCCCCGGGCACCTCTTCTTCTGACAGCCCACGCTCGAGATCAGTCTCCGGATCTGCACCGGCCAGCGCTTCAGATGTTTCAGCATCGTCGGAATCAAGTGAGATATCAGACAGATCGTATTCAATCAGATCATCCTTGCTTTCTTCACGAGCCTCCTCGCCTTCCAGCAAAGATTCATCGCTCTCGCTCAGATCGAAATTGGCCAGATCAGATTCGAAACTGCCCTTCTCCGTTTCTTCCTCAGCCGTATCTGTCGTCTGGGTGCTGAACGAATCAGATCGCAACTCAGACTCAAGGTCATCAATGCTTGGCATTGACTCCGCTTCTTCCAGTTGGCCACGCAATTCGTTAGCGGCTGTCAGAGCCTGCTCATCATCCAGCGCCTCGATTTCACCAAACTGCTTCTCGAAGGATGCGCGGTCTTGCGCATCTGCATAGACGCTGAGCAGCTTCAGGCGAAGGTCTGTCCGGCTGGGCTCCCGGGATATCGCCGTTTCCAGTGCCTGCGCTGCCTGGTCGTGACGACCGTAGGCAATATAGGCATCGGCCTCTGCAAGCACATCTTCACCTTCCTCTTGCGAGGACTCTTCGCTGTCGTCCAGGCTCAGATCAAAAGAATCTGTATCTTCATCAGACTCTGAATTCAGTTGCTCATAGAAGGCCTTTTCACGGTTAGCATTACGGCGGGCCAGGAGCAACAGAAGCAACAACAGAACCAGCAGACCACCGCCCAGGGCAAACTGATAAATTCGGTTATTGGTGATCGCATCGATAATGTTGTCTGGGAAACCTTTGTCGGCTACTGCAGGTTCGGATGCCGGCTCAGGGGCCTGAGCAGCTTCCGGCGCTGTTTGCTCCGGTGCGTCTGCAGTTATATCAGGCTCAGCCGCCTGTTCCTGCTCCATGTTATCCGCTTCAGGCTGACCCTCTTGTTCCGTGGCTGGCATTTCAGCGGTTTCAGTATCAGGCGACGCTTCAGCCACCTCTTCCGATTCTACGGCAGCATCAGCCAGGTTATCTTCACCGGCTACCTCACCCTCTGCTTCGGTGCTCGTTGCTGCTGTATCTGCAGCAGCTTCCGGGGCAGTTTCACCGGATTCGGGTGCCTGTGCTTCAGTGTCGGTGCCAGCACCTTCTGCGACGTCGCCCGGCTGTGAGCCCTGAGCCATTTCAGAAGTGACGGCTTCTTCGCCGGCCGGAGCCTGCGCAGTCTCTGTACCGCTGGTCGCGTTCTGCATATCCGCCAGCTGGTTGTTTTTCAACTCCAGCAGGCGCTGCAGGGTTTGCACCTGATCCTGCAGGTCTTCAACACGGCTGTTCAGTTCACTGTTTTCGCGACGGGCGCTTTCCAGTTCTTCCATCGCAACCGCAGTGCCGGCATCGACACCACCTGGCAACTTACCGTCACCACCGGCGGAGCCTCCGTCGGCTGATTCACGGGTATCACCGCCCGCAACCAGCAGCTTGAGTTCATCGCCACCGCTAGCGGCCTGCGAGGCGCTGCTCTGGCCTGCCTGCTTTCCGGTGGCATCAACGGTGCGCTTCGGCGCCTGGAAATCACGGTTCTGCTGGCTGACCACACGGGTTGCTTCAGCCTTGGTGCGGCTGAGCATCTGGTCTGCCGAGGGCATGCGCAACACTTCACCGCGCTTCAGGCGGTTAATGTTGCCATCAATAAATGCGTTCGGATTGAGGTCCTGGATAGCCAGCATAACCTGTTGCATAGAAACGTTATCACCCGGACGTACGCGGGCGGCAATTTCCCACAAGGTATCGGACGGCCCGGTAGGGCCAAAGGTGTTGCCCTGATATCCACGATTCTGTGCCTGACGTGTCTGGGTCTGGCGCGGGGTCTCTGTACGAGTGGCCGACGAACGCTGGCTGGTAGAAGAGGTGCTTGCAGATGGTGCGCGCACGTTATCCTGCACACCGGACTTTTCAGCATAAACCGGTGGATCAACCAGAACCGCGTACTCACGCATCAAACGACCGCTTGGCCAGGTAAGCTCAAGCAGAAAATTCAGGTAGGGTTCGCGCAGTGGCTCTCTCGAGGAGACATTGACAGCAAGACTGCCGTCACTTTCTGTCACGACCTTAAAGCGGAGCTTACTCAGGAACTGATTGCGGCTAAGCCCGACTCTCTCATAGGCAGATTCCGAGGCGATATTAACAAACACATCTGCCGGATCTACACCACGACTCTGGGGCAGCGATATTTCTGCATC
>CAYUTG010000099.1:0-9891 GCA_964447555.1 uncultured Marinobacter sp. | reverse complement strand
TCGGGAAAATAAACCCCAGTGCGATAAACGTCATCACCGGGCTTGAGCGGGTGATCGCAGGCCCGGTAAATACCAGTACCGCCGCCAGAGCCAGGCCGAACGCCAGGCCACCCAGCCCCAGCCCGACATGGGTTTTCACCAGCAGGCCGGCAATCCCTTTTGATTCCGGCTCAACCTTATGAGCCATATCCGGATCTCCGGGTTCAACCAGCTGAATCTGGGATGATGGCAATTCCGCACGGTCTTCCAGGGCTGAAATTGCCTGATCTGCCGCTGAATGGCTGTCGTATTCTGCGGTCACCTTGTGTGAGTAATGCTCTGCGGATAACGTTTGATGAGTCATAAGGTAAACCTCCGATATTAGTCGCTCCCCAGGGGCGACACACCCTGTTTGGCCAAGGCAGGGAACTCATCGTGCATAGTGAGCGGCTCACAGTTCGAGCGGGCTCCCAGAAATTCAGGCCGCCTTGATTTAGCCGCGTATGGCTCCCGAAGCCTGTTGTCCACACTGTTATATACGAAGAACAGATTAGAGCGTGGCCAGGGTGAAATGTTTCGGTTAGATGCATGAAGCGTATTGCATTCGAACAGCAGCAGAGAGCCTGCCGGCCCCTTCGGAGCGCGAATACCTCCACGCTCTGCCAGCATAGCCAGCGTTTTTTTGTCTGGCACACCCACTCTCTGAGATTTCAGAGAGTCTTGCCAGTTCTTGTCCGGGGTCTCGCCCACACAGGGCACGAAATAGTGATGTGACCCCGGAATCAGCATCAACGGCCCGTTGAACTCATTGTTGTCTGTCAGCATCAGTGACGCGCTGACGGCCCGCATTTGCGGCATGCCATCCTCCGCGTGCCAGGTTTCAAAATCCGAGTGCCAGTCAAAGCCACTCCCCTGAAACCCGAACTTATCGTTGATTCTGGACTGGTGAATATACACCTCACTGCCCAGCAGTTGTCGCACCATTCCCAGAATGCGCAAATCCCGCGTCAGGCGGCTGAAAGCCTCAGACAACTCATGCATGGCAAAAACGGACCGGATCTCACCAGACGACGGATCACGAATGATCTGTTCACTGTCTTTCAGGCTGCTGTCATTGGCGATGTCTCTAAGCTCCTGAAAGAAGGGTTGCATACGCTCCTGGCTAAAAAACCCTTTGAACCACAAGAAGCCATCGCGCTCATAACGCGAAAGCGACTCTTCGTCCAGCGGACCTTCCCAGCGGTGTTGATGGCGGGAATGAATCACCGGATCTTTCCTCAGAAAAGGTTCCATCGGCTCTTTCAGGCGGGACGGAAACGGATCTGAAGCTATCGACATACACTCCTCCCTCTGACAAATAAAACCCTACCTATAAATCGGTGGGGGCAAAGTAGTTTGGTTTCCAGCCACATTAATGCTTGGTAATTGTTCGGAAAACTCAATAACTTCTTTACTATTGAATTTATGCTATCCGAGTAACTGGCGTTAGCAACCCGGGAATGTCTGCGCTAAAGTGAGCTATGGAGAATGCACCCCTGATGGTGCACCACCATCTGCCTTGCCACCTTTCAGTCAAGAGGATGCCTTGTGCCTGCCCTTTCCCGATTTCTGCGCCTGACTGCCCTGTTTTCTATTCTGAGCATCACTCCGGCCTTTGCCGCTGAGCCGGTGGTGGTTTCGTCCAAAATTGACACAGAAGGCTCTGTACTTGGCCAGATGATTCTTCAGCGCCTTGAAGGTGCCGGCATCCCCGTGGAAAACCGCATTCAACTGGGGGCCACCAACATTGTTCGCAACGCCATTAAAGCGGGCGAAATCGATATCTACCCGGAGTACACAGGCAACGCCGCCTTTTTTCATAACAAAGCCGGCAGTGATGTCTGGAAGCATGCGGAATCCGCCTACGCTGAAGCCAGTAAGCTGGATAAAGCCGCTTACAATCTGATCTGGCTGGCGCCGGCCCACGCCAACAACACCTGGGCCATGAGTGTACGAGGCGACCTGGCCCGGGCACAGCATTTGAAAACTCTGGAGGATCTGGCCAGCTACATAAACAAGGGTGGCGATTTCAAGTTTGCTGCCAGTGCCGAATTTGTGGAATCGCCCAGTGCTCTGCCAGCTTTTCAGAACGCCTATGGATTCAAGCTCTCCTCAGACCAGTTACTGGTACTGTCTGGCGGTAACACCGCAGCAACACTGCGGGCAGCCGCCCTGAACGACAACGACATCAATGGTGCCATGGCCTATGGCACCGACGGTGGCCTGAATGCCCTGGATTTAAAAGTGATGGAGGATACTCTGGGGGTACAACCCGTGTATCAGCCCGCACCGGTGATCCGGGCCAGCGTTCTGGAAACCTACCCCGCCATTCGTAAACTTCTGAAGCCGGTGTTTGACTCTCTGGACCTGGAAACCCTGCAGCGCCTGAACGGGCAGGTCGCCGTCAACGGGGTGCCTGCCAGCACGGTCGCCAAAGATTATCTGGAATCGCTTTCACAGGATTGAGCCAATGAGTGCCCGCAGGCTCAGGCGGTCAGACCAGTACCGGCCGAACCGCGTTATTCCGGTGCTGGCCGTGCTTGCTCTGGTGCTGACATGGACGCTCAGCCTGGGTGCCATTCAGCCGAACCGGATTGTCACCGGCGAGAGCTATAACCTGCTTGCCGCCACTGGCCCGGCCTATGCCTGGCTGGTGACTCTGGGGCTGGCTCTTACTGCCCTGCTGTCGCTACTGCCGATAAAGTTCCGGTTTCACTGTCTGGCCTCCGTGCTTAGTTTGGGGCTGGCACTGGCCCCTTTGCTGTTGGTCTGTCTTGCACAGCGGCACCTGCCTGACAACGCACCCTACGCCCGCACATCCATAGGTGCCGCCTTCTGGTGTCTGGTGTTCCTGCTATCACTCATGTTAATTGAGGCCTTCAGCCGCCTGCGGACCGCTCTCGTTGTTCAGAGCTTTGTCTTCATGGGCGTTGTGGGCATCTGGCTCTGGTTATTTGCCAGTGAATCACTGGCCAGTATTTCTCTGGTGCGGGAATTTAATGCCAGGCCGGACCAGTTCACTCAGGCGCTGTGGGAACACCTTGCGTTGGCGTTGGGTGCCGTCGGTATCAGCTTGGTTTTCGCCTTCTTTCTGTCACTGAAAATGATTCGCAGCCCCGCATGGCAGCGCCCCATTCTTGGCACTGTCAGCTTTCTGCAGACCATACCCAGCCTGGCAGTATTCGGGTTATTGATTGCCCCCTTAAGCGCCTTGTCCGCAGCCTTTCCCTGGCTGCAGGAGCTGGGCATTCGCGGCATTGGCTGGGCACCCGCCATGCTGGCATTGGTGGCCTATAGTCTGCTTCCCATGGTGCGCAACAATTACGTAGCCCTGACCGATGTGCCAGCCTCATTGATCGATGCGGGCCGGGGCATGGGCATGTCAGAGCGGGAACTGTTTTTTCAGCTCAAGCTCCCACTGGCGCTGCCGGTGATGGTTGAGGGTGTGCGCATCACCACCATCCAGGCCATTGGACTAACGGCGGTGGCCGCACTGATCGGGGCCGGCGGCTTCGGTAATTTCATTTTTCAGGGGCTGGGGCAGGCCGCCATGGATCTGGTGCTTCTCGGCGCACTGCCCACCGTGATTCTCGCACTGGCTGCGGATGCGGTATTAACCCTGATTGGCAAAACACTCACGCCTGAGCGGGCTACCGGATGATTGAACTCAGAAACGTAACACGGCACTTTGGTGAAACAACGGCCGTTGACAATATCAGCCTGACCATCGGATCTGGCGAGGTCTGCGTACTGGTGGGCAGCTCAGGCTGTGGAAAATCGACCACTCTGCGTATGATCAACCGGCTTCTGCCCAGAAGCCAGGGCAACATACTGGTGGACGACAAGGATATCCAGCACATGGATGCCCGCACACTGCGCCTGAATATGGGATATGTCATTCAGGGCACCGGGCTTTTCCCCCATTGGACGGTTGCCCGCAATATTGCGATGGTGCCCCGGTTGTTGAACTGGAGCAAAGCCAGCACTCACCAGCGAGTGGAGGAATTACTGGATTTGCTGGGTCTGGAACCGGCGGTTTACGCTGGAAAATACCCGCACCAACTCTCTGGCGGCGAAGCTCAGCGGGTGGGTGTGGCGCGCGCACTGGCTGCAGACCCCAATATTCTGCTGATGGATGAGCCCTTTGGCGCCCTGGATGCCATCACCCGGGAAACCCTGCAAGCCGAAGTGTTACGCATTCAGAAACAGTTGCACAAAACCATTGTGTTTGTGACCCACGATATTGATGAGGCACTCAAACTGGCCACCCACATTGCGGTGATGGATCAGGGCCGGATTATTCAGTACGACACCCCCGAAAACATCTTGCGCCAGCCCGCTTCAGAATTTGTAGAACAACTGATTGGCTGGCAGGACCGTGGGCTGAGACTGCTGGCACTCCACACCGTGCGCGAGCTGATGGTGTCACATCAGGCACCCCGCCCGGCCAGCCCGAATGCCCTGGCGGTTCAGGAGAGTGACAATATCCGGGTCGCCCTGTCACTCATGGTCTGGCGAAACCTGCCACAGGTGGCGGTGGTTAACGCCAGCGGTGAAGAAACCGGCGTTCTTACCCACCAGCAGATTCTCGGAGTATCCGCCTGATGCGGCGTTGGCTCATCCCTTTCGCACTTGTCTCCCTACTGCTGGCTTTGTGTGCAGGCATGCCTGCCCTGAGCCCCGTGTTTGAGTGGTTTCAGGGCAACGGCCAAGGCGTTGTTTATGATCGCGCATCGCTGCTCTCTCTGTTACTGAATCACCTGCTGCTGGTTCTGATATCGGGCGTGGCCGGTACCGTCGTTGCCGTCTCTGCCGGTATTTTTGTCACCCGACCTGCCGGCCGGGATTTTCTGCCACTGGTCAGCCAGGTCGCATCCATCGGCCAGACGGTGCCGCCGGTTGCGGTTATGGCACTGGCAGTACCTGCCGTGGGCTTTGGCGAAGCGCCTATTCTGGTAGCCCTGATACTCTATGGATTATTACCCATTCTGAGAAACACGCTGACCGGCCTTGAGGGTGTCGATGCCAGAGTACGGGACGCGGCCAAAGGCATGGGCATGTCTGCCAGCCAGGTATTGCTTCAGGTGGAGTTGCCTCTGGCGCAGAGGGTGATTGTTGCCGGCATTCGCACCTCCGTTACCATCAATATTGCCACCGCGGCCATCGGTTCAACCGTTGGGGCCCGCACTCTGGGCGATCCGGTGATTGCCGGCCTGGTCAATGGCAATACCGCCTATGTGGTTCAGGGCGCTTTGCTTATCGGATTGCTGGCACTGGCAACAGACAGTCTGTTTGAAGTACTGGAATCAGCGCACCAACAGGCGGCCACAAATAACATCTGATTTCCTTCCAGCAAGTTCTCTATGCAGTAGCTTTTTGCAACAGATCCGTAGCATTTTGCTATCTGCGGATCTCTTTTTGGTCTAACTTATCTGTAACTTTATAAATATAAATGTAACTTCCCAGGCAAAACCCGCGCAACGCCTCTGACGAGACGTTGTCGTCTCAGAAATACCTAAAACAACAGCAGACCGGAGAGTTTTCGATGACAAAACTACGCATGGCGCTTGCAACAGCAGCGCTTTCACTGAGCATGGTCGGTGGGGCCGTGGCAGATTCTGTCACTTTCGGGGTTCAGGCTCCGATTACCGGCCAGTACGCCAACGAAGGTCAGGGCATGGAGAAGGCGGTTAAGCTGATCGCCAAACAACTGAACGCCGATGGCGGCCTGCTGGGCAAAGAAGTCAAAGTCGTGGCCTGCGATGACGAAGGCAAAGCCACCCAGGCGGCACTGTGCGGCCGTGACCTCGCCAACCAGGAAGTGTTTGCGGTGATCGGCAGTTATACCTCGGGCGCTACAGCGGCCTCTCAGCCGGTACTGGCCCGGGCCAACATTCTACAAACCAGTGATGGCACCGCGGAGCAGCTAACCCAGAAAGGCTACAACCTGTTCTTCCGGAACGCGCCACCTAACAGCGCGGAAGCCGAGTTCACCGGCGACTACCTGGTAAATGCCAAGAAATACAAGCGCATTGCCGTTATCAAAGACCACTCAAGTTTTGCCAAGGGTCTGGGCGAGGCAACCGCCGCGGCTATTGAAAAGCAAGGCGGCAATATTGTTTTTGACGGCTTTGTAACGGCAGGCTCCCAGGATTACCGGTCGATTCTGACCAAGATCAAATCTGAGAATCCGGATGTTATCTACTTTTCCGGCTACTATTCTGATGGCGGCCTGATCCGCGCCCAGCAAGCTTCACTGGGTATTGATGCAGACTTTGTGGGCGGCGACGCCAACCAGAACGTTAAGTTTGCCGAGATTGCAGGCAACGCTGCAGAAGGTTCGGTGATCATTAACGTACCAGCTCCCGAAAACCTGCCTTACCCGGAAGCCAAGCAATTCCTGAAAGATTATAAAAATGCCTACGGTGAAAACCCACCAAGCATCTTCACCCTGACCAACACGGACGGCATGCGCGCCATCGTGAAGGCTGTACAGGAAACCAAAAGCTTTGATCCGGACACAGTCGCAGACTACCTGCACGGGTTGAAAGACTTCCCGGGCTTCACCGGCCCGCTGGGCTTCGATGACAAAGGTGAGCGGCTGGGCAGCGCCTTCCAGGCATTCGAAATTCAGGCCGACAACACCTACAAAACCATTTACCCGAAACTGTAACCGGGGCAAGACATGAACGAACAATAAAACCACGGCTTTCCGTGGTTTTATTGTCTCTTCGTGGCTGTCTGACAGAGGTCAACTATTGATGGACATATTCCTGCAACAGCTCGTTAACGGGTTAACAGTAGGAAGCATTTATGCGCTGATTGCACTCGGTTACACCATGGTTTACGGCATCCTGAAGCTGATTAACTTCGCCCACGGCGATCTGGCAATTCTGGGTGCGTTTATCGGTTTAACCGTGATTACTGGTCTGGCAGGCAGCGGCGGTGCGCCTGCAAACTGGATTGTAATTGTCGCGTTTGTGGTAGCGGTATTACTGGTCGCTGTCGCAGGGGTGCTTCTTGAATTTACGGCCTACCGGCCGCTTCGTAATGCTCACCGGCTATCGGCCGTTGTGTCAGCTCTGGGCGCATCCATGTTTATCCAGAATGGCATTATGCTGATCTGGAGCCCACAGACTCTCACCTTCCCCGAAGGTATCATGCCTGAGACCACCTACCATTTCGGATCGGTGATTATCAGCGCAACCCAGATATTTATTGTCGCGATCTCATTCGTGCTTATGCTCGCGCTCTACCTGTACGTTAACAAAACCCGTTTCGGAACGGCTATCCGGGCCTCGGCCATTGATCAGGATGCGGCTCGCCTGATGGGTATCAATGTTAACAAGGTGATTGCCAGCGTCTTTATACTCGGGCCGGCACTGGGTGCCATCGGCGGCCTGTTTATTGGCGTTTATTACCGGCAGGCGGTTTTTGACATGGGCTGGATTTACGGCCTTAACGCCTTCATAGCAGCCATCATCGGCGGCATTGGCAATATTCCGGGCGCCATGATTGGCGGCCTGCTGCTTGGTCTGTTCAGTTCGCTGGCAGGCGGTTATATTTCCAGTACCTGGCAACAGGCCATCGTGTTCGGCCTGCTTATTCTGATTCTGCTGGTACGGCCTACGGGTATTCTTGGCGAACGGGTGGCGGATAAAGTATGAAACTCTCTGTCAATCGTAGCGTCGGCGCCCTGGTCTGGATTGCCGGGCTTCTGGTGCCGCTGATCGCCAGTAATAGCTGGATCAGCATTCTCTCTGTTTTTGCCATTTATGCCGTGGTTGCCCTCAGTACCGACGTGGTGCTGGGCCGGGCCGGCATGTATGACATGGGCCATGCCGTTTATTTTGGCGTAGGTGCCTATGTAACAGCCATCCTCAACGTTCAGTATGGCGTGCCCATTCTCTGGACCATGCCCATTGCGGTAGTGGTTTCCGCTCTGGTGGGCATCGTGCTGGCCGCCCCCATTGTGAAGCTGCGGGGCGATTACCTGCTGGTGGCCACCATTGGCTTTAATGAAATTTTCCGCATGGTGCTGGTGAACGATGCCGGTGGTGTTACCGGCGGGCCAGACGGCATTTTCGGGATTGGAGTGCCCAGTGTTTTCGGGTATTCCATTAACAGCCAGGAAGGGCTTTTTCTGGTGAACTGGGTATTGCTGGGCATTGTTCTGGTGTTGATGAACAACCTTGAGAAGAGCCGGCTTGGCCGGGTGTTCCGCTATCTCAAGGAAGATGAGCTGGCCGCCACCACACTGGGTGTGAATGCGCGGTACTATAAAATACTGGCGTTCGCCCTTGGTGCCGGGCTTGCCGGCTCGGCCGGTACGCTGTTTGCCAGCCAACTGGCAACGGTCAGCCCCAGCGCGTTTGTGTTCATTGAATCCGTGACTCTGTTTGCCATAGTGATTGTTGGTGGCCAGGCCTCCATTCCCGGGGTCCTTCTGGGCACGGTGCTGATGTTTGTGGTACCGCAGGTGTTCCGTGATCTTGCCGAGTATCGTTACCTGATCTTTGGCCTTGCCATGATTGTTGTCATGGTGCTGCGCCCGCAAGGTATCTGGCCAAGAAGGAGTCGCCCCCAATGAGTAGCAACAACACAACATTGCTTGCACTGGACAACATCGGCATCAGCTTCGGCGGCCTGAGGGCGGTTGATCAACTCAACCTTGAGGTTAAAAAAGGGCAGGTGGTTGGTCTGATCGGGCCTAACGGCGCGGGCAAAACCACAGTGTTCAACATCATTACCGGTGTTTATAAGCCCACCGACGGGCGGGTGCTCTGGAAAGGCGAGGAAATTAACGGGTTGCCCCCCTACCGTGTTGCCCAGCGGGGCATCATGCGCACCTTCCAGACCATTCGCCTGTTTACCGGCATGACCGTGCTGGAAAACGTCCTGGCAGGCCAGCATTTGCGCACCCGCCAGACCTGGTGGTCTGGCCTGCTCTCTACGCCGGCCCAGCGCCGTGAAGAAAAACAGCTTCGCAAAGAGTGCATGGACATTCTTAAAACGCTGAAGCTGGATAATGTGGCGAATGAAATTGCTACCTCCCTGCCCTATGGCATTCAGCGGCGCGTGGAAATGGCGCGCACCCTGGCCGCCAGCCCGGAGTTGCTGATTCTCGACGAACCCGCGGCGGGGCTGAATGACAACGAATCCGCTGAACTCAACAAGACCATTCTCGACATTCGCGATTCCGGCGTTACCGTCCTGCTGGTCGAACACGATATGAATGTTGTTATGAATGTGACTGACCACATTGTCGTTATCAGCTTCGGGCGCAAAATTGCCGAGGGCGGCCCGGAAGCCATTCGCAATAATCCGGATGTCATTGAAGCTTACCTTGGCAAGGAAGACGATGAAGACGAACAGGAGGCTTTCGCATGAGCCTGTTAAGCCTGTCTGATATCAAAGTCTCCTACGGCCATATAGAGGCCATCAAAGGCGTGTCGCTCACTGTAGAGGAAGGGGAGGCAGTCACCATTCTGGGTGCTAACGGGGCTGGCAAAACCACCCTGATGCGCACCATCAGTGGCCTGCTGAAACCCACCGCCGGCACCATCACTTACGATGGCAATGACATTACCCAGACCCGGGCCGATGCCATTGTGCCTCTGGGCATTGCTCATTCACCGGAAGGCCGCCGGGTGTTCGGTACGCTGACCGTCGAGGAAAATCTGATGCTGGGTGCCTACACCCGGCCAAAAACAGAGGCACTGGAAACCCGGAAGCAGGTTTATGACCTGTTTCCCCGGCTGCTGGAACGCCGTGTCCAGCTTTCGGGCACCCTGTCCGGTGGTGAACAGCAAATGCTGGCCATCGGCCGGGCAATGATGGCAAAACCCCGCCTGCTGATGCTCGACGAGCCCA
>CAYUTG010000098.1:0-9896 GCA_964447555.1 uncultured Marinobacter sp. | reverse complement strand
CCTGGCTCTGGGCAACGGTTACGGGTCCAACATCACCAATATCGCCCTGATTGTCGGGCTTACCGCGGTGATATCTCCCATTGCCGTACACACGCAGGTTATTCGCAAAGAGCTGCCGCTTCTGATTGTGCTGACGCTGATTGCCGGCGCCCAGCTAATCGATGGCGAACTTTCCCGGCTGGACGGTGTGGTACTGCTTGTGGTGTTTGCACTGGTGATGGGCTGGTCCATTTATCAGGGCATGAAAGGCAAGGCAGACCCTCTGGGCAATGACGTAACTACGGAACTGACTGACCAGCCCATGCCGCTGAAAACCGCCATTATGTGGCTGGTCGTTGGGTTGGTTCTATTGGTGGTCAGTTCCCGAATGCTGGTCTGGGGGGCGGTTGATATTGCTCAGGGGCTGGGTGTCAGCGATCTGATTATTGGCCTGACCATTGTCGCCATTGGCACGTCCTTACCGGAGCTGGCCTCAGCTCTGGCGGCTGTCCGGAAAAACGAACACGACCTGATTCTTGGCAACATTCTGGGGTCTGGCATTTTCAATACGCTGGCGGTTGTCGGCTTCGCCGCGACCATTCAGCCACTGGCAGTGGACCACGAAGTGCTCTACCGCGACTGGACACTGATGCTGGCGCTGACAGCAGGCTTGTTGCTGATGGGCCTGGGGCTGACCGGCTGGCGACGGCTTATCAGCCGCCTCGATGGTGCAATCCTGCTCCTGGCTTACGTGGCCTACACAGGCTACCTGTTATCAACGGTGGTATCGGCGTCGGTGGCCTGAGGGCTGCTCAGGCGCTTTCCTCAAAAACCAGTGCAATGGAGTTCAGGCAATAGCGTTGCCCCGTCGGTGGCGGGCCGTCTGGAAACACATGCCCCAGGTGGCTGTCACATCGGATGCACCGCACTTCTGTGCGCTCCATACCCATACTGCTATCGGTCAGATGGCGCACATGCTCGGTATTAAACGGCTGAAAAAAACTGGGCCACCCGGTACCAGAATCAAATTTGGTATCTGAACTGAACAGCGGCAAATTGCAGAGCCGGCAGTGGTATACACCGGTTTTTTTATTATCCAGCAGCGTTCCGCAGAATGGGTGCTCCGTGCCATGATCCAGCAATATATGGCGCTCTTCCTGAGTAAGCTCGGCGGCCTTCTGCTCGGTTTCGGCTTTTGTCAGCCTCGTCAGATCATGCCCGGTTGAAGAAGTACTCATAACGTCCCCCTTATGTTACATAGCCGGCGCTCAGGCGTTGCCGTCGCCCTGCTCACTGGCGTATCCGGATTTTACCCGATCACCAAAGTGCTCCATGAACTTTTTCACTTTTGGTGCCGCCACCGCCCTGATGTATGGCTGCTCCGGGTTGCGTGCCGCAAAATTCTGGTGGTAAGACTCAGCCGGGTAAAAAGCATCCAGCCGTTCCAGTGCCGTTACAATAGGCGCAGAATATACCTCTGCCGCGTTCAGTTGCTGAATATAGGCTTCCGCCACCTGTCGCTGCTCCGGTGTTTCATAAAAAATGGCCGACCGGTACTGGGTGCCCTTGTCATTCCCCTGCCGGTTCAGTTGAGTCGGGTCGTGTGCAACAGAGAAGAAAACCTTGAGTAATTCTCCGAAGCTGACCGTTTCCGGGTTGTAATGAATATCAGCAACCTCTGCATGGCCTGTCGTGCCAGTGCAGACGGCTTCATAGTTGGCGGTATCTGCACTGCCGCCGGCATAGCCGGACTCAATACCAGTGACACCATCCATGGCCAGAAATACCGCTTCAACACACCAGAAACAGCCACCGGCCAGTACAATCCTGGCCTCTGTGCCGGTCTGGGGAAGATCCTGCTCCGGATCCGGAAAGCGACTGCGGGGCACGCTCAGCCCCGGAATTTCACATGATGTTGTCATGATGCCCTCGGTGTTTTCAGTGCATGAATTCTGGCCCATCAGGCTCTCAGATTGTGACGCCTACAGCCGGATTTTACCAACAACCCTGCTAATACACGTGAGCATGAACATTCTGCAGATCAGGTTGCATCACCGGCTATGCTAACCATAATAAGAATCAGGGTGTGCCAATAGACTACCATACCTGTTGGCACTCGCCCGCTCGGCATATCAAGGACACAATAATGACAGCAAGGGCTCGCACACCCGAAGATCAGGATGAGCTTCTGGAGCATCGCCTTGGCGTTCGGCTGGGGCCTGTTCACGCACGGCTGCGCCTGGCTATAGAGCAGGCCGCAGAAGCCGGAGCCGTTCATTCACCCTCCCGCTACAGCCTGAAAAATCTGATTACCACCCCGGGGTTCATTCGCGCCTGCCTCACACTGTCGGGGCTTCTGGCTCGTGGCCAGAATAACAGCCGGCAACTGGCCACCCGGCACAACCGGTTCTGCCTGCCAGACTTACCCGAAGTGTTCGAAGGCTTCCGTATTCTTCATCTGACCGATTTACACGTCGACATGGATGAAGCCAATCTGCAGGCGGTCATCCGGCAGATTCAAAACCTGGACTACGATCTGTGCGTACTGACCGGCGATTACCGGCGACGAACCTGGGGGCCGGTCAATGAGGCACTGGCGGGTATGGCGCAGTTGCGGAAAGCCATCAAAGGTAAGGCTTACGCTGTACTGGGCAACCATGACAG
Organism: uncultured Marinobacter sp.; assembly: GCA_964447555.1. Classification (GTDB taxonomy): domain Bacteria; phylum Pseudomonadota; class Gammaproteobacteria; order Pseudomonadales; family Oleiphilaceae; genus Marinobacter. The sequence continues at coordinate 7,253 of CAYUTG010000098.1, read as the reverse complement.
TGTGCGCATGCTGCCGGCGCTGGAAGATATGGGCTATTCATTGCTCATGAATGAAATGGCTCCCATTGAACGTGATGACGCACGCCTTTTTGTGGCCGGGGTGGACGATGCGCACTTCTACAAAACCCATAATCTTCAACGTGCCGGGCATGACATACCGCCAGCCGGTATTGGCATTCTGCTGAGCCATACCCCGGAAATCTGGCGGGAAGCTGCCCACGCCGGCTACCGGATTTTCCTGTGTGGCCACACCCACGGGGGGCAAATCTGCCTGCCCGGGGGCATTCCCGTCACGCTGGATTCCGATTGCCCACGCCACCTGGGGCGTGGTTACTGGCAGGTCCACAATATGCAGGGCTATACCTCGGTGGGTGCCGGCACATCGGTTGTGAATGTCAGGCTTAATTGTCCGCCTGAAGTCACCATTCACACGCTTACGCGCTTCTAATGAGGCTGGTTACGAATGCCAAGACGAAACAGAACGGGCGAGAGTACAATATTTGAGACCGTAAACAGCACGACAAGCAGCACGGCTGTCCACACACTGAGAGGCAGCCAGAAGAAGGCCAGCGTAACCGGCAGAGCCGCCTCCGGGATCTGATCCAGCCCCAGCGCACGGGCACTGGACTCAAACCCGCAACGGCGTTTGATAAAACTGCTGAGCAGATCACCGGAAAGCCCCAGCAAGCCAAACAACACACCAAACACCGGGCCCAGCCCTACCCACCAGGAAAACAGGGCACAGGAAACAGCCCCGGCTACCAGCCCCCGCCAGGTTTTGCTGGCACCCAGCCATGGCCGACCATCAAACCCTACCCGGCCACTGTCTATCGGCGCATTCCAGCGATTTCGCAATACTCTCGCGGCAACGACCGGGGCCCCGTTGGCCAGCACCAGCATGACAAACAGTTCCAGCAATAAAGGCAAAGGTGCTCCTGCTCAGGTAATACCACCCCGGGTCAGTTTCAGCGGGTCCATCAGTTCTTCCAGCCGTCCCCGGCTCAGGCCGCTGCGCTCTTCCGCTACATCTATTACCGGGCGGCCACTGCGGTAGGCCTCTTTGGCGATATCTGACGCCAGGCTATAGCCAATTTCCGGATTAAGTGCGGTCACCAGCACCGGGTTGCGGCCAACTCCCTCGTTCAACGTTTCTACATTGACCTCAAATCCACGGATGACGTTATCGGCCAGCAGCGTTGATACGTTGCCAAGCAGGTTCATCATATCCAGCAGGTTGCCAGCTACCAGCGGCAGCATCACGTTAAGCTGGAAGTTACCAGACTGGCCGGCAATGGCCACAGCGCTGTCCAGCCCCATCACCTGAGCCCCCACCATAACGGCAGATTCCGGAATAACCGGGTTGACTTTGCCAGGCATAATGCTGCTGCCCGGTTGCAGGGCCGGCAGGCTGATTTCTGCCAGGCCATGAATCGGGCCGCTGTTCATCCATCGCAAATCGTTAGCTATTTTGGTCAGTACAATAGCCACGCCCCGCAGTTGTGATGACAGTGCCACCGGCCCGTCTATGGCGCTCTGGGCGACGGCCTTGTGATCCAGCGGGCAAAAATCGTAGCCGGTATTGGTCTTCAGAAAGCGGGCAAACTGGCCGGCAAACTCCGGCAGCGCATTCACGCCCGTACCAATAGCCGTTCCACCCTGAGGTACAGCCAGCAATTCGCTGGCGGCGGCCTCTACGCGTTTTTCCACAGCGGCGATCTGTTCACGCCAGGTCCGTAGCTCCTGCCCCAGAGTAACCGGCATGGCATCCATAAGGTGTGTGCGCCCGGTTTTTACCTGCTCGGAGAAACTGGCTTCGCGCTCATAAATAACGCCACGCAGGTGGGTCAGTGCTGGTATCAACCGTTCTTTTACTGCAAGCACTGAACTGACATGGATGGCCGTGGGAATCACGTCGTTGGAGCTCTGGCTCATGTTAACGTGATCGTTCGGATGTATGTCTATGCCCTGCCGGCCGGCGATGGCGGCAATAACCTCGTTCACGTTCATATTGGTGCTGGTGCCAGACCCTGTCTGGTAGCGGTCTACCGGAAACTGATCCGCATAATCGCCATTAATCAGTGCCTGACAGGCACTGACAATGGCATCCCGCGGGCCGCTCTCCAGCAGGCCAAGGCTTGCATTAGCCTCCGCCGCGGCCTGTTTGACATGGGCAACAGCCGCAATAAAGGCCGCCGGCAGGGGTTGGCCGCTGACAGGGAAGTTATCGATCGCTCTCTGGGTCTGAGCTCCCCATAATGCGTCAATCGGCACCCGAACCTCTCCCAGGCTGTCTTTTTCAACTCTGAACTTGCTCATGGTCCCTCCTGCCGGTGTGTTTCGTTATGAACTTGCCTGCGCTTTAAGGCGCACGTGGTCGCAAATTCCCGTTACCTGCTCAAAGTTCACAATCAGGGTGTGTACGGTATTGGTATAGGTGTCGTGCAGGTGAAACTTGAAGCGGGTCTGTTTCTCGCCGCGTAACCACGCATCGTACTCCCGCACCAATTCCCGCACATCACCACCCTCATCTTTGCTCCAGGTGGCATTGAACGGGCCGAATACAGCTCCGCCGGCAAGGCAAACGGTCACTTCATGGTTGGTCAGGCCGGCTTCCTGTGTGTTCATAATCGCGCCTCCTGTGTCCTTGCTCAGAAAAAGCCCAGCGGGTTAATGTCGTAACTGGTCAGCATGCACTTGGTCTGCTGATAGTGCTCCAGTGCCATCTTGTGGGTTTCGCGGCCAATCCCGGACTTTTTATAGCCGCCAAAGGCCGCATGCGCCGGGTACGCATGGTAACAGTTCATCCATACCCGGCCAGCCTGAACCGCCCGGCCCATACGGTAAGCCCGGTTGGTATCACGGGTCCACACCCCCGCGCCCAGACCAAAGTCGGTGTCATTGGCAATCGCCAGGGCCTCCTCCTCTGTACTGAACATGGTGACACCCACTACCGGGCCAAAGATCTCCTCCTGAAACACCCGCATCTTGTTGTCACCCTTAAACAGGGTGGGCTGAATATAAAAGCCGTCGTTGAACTCTTCACTCATGTCCTCCCGATCGCCACCGGTCAGCACAACGGCCCCCTCCTGTTTGCCGATCTCGAGGTACGACATAATCTTGTCGAACTGCTCTTTACTCGCCTGGGCACCCACCTGCACATCCGTGTCCAGCGGATTTCCGCGTTTAATAGCTTTGGTGCGCTCGACAACCTTCTGCATAAACGCTTCAAACATACCCTCCTGAACCAGCGCCCGGGATGGACAAGTGCATACCTCGCCCTGATTAAAGAAGGCTAAAACCAGGCCTTCTACACACTTATCAACAAATTCAGGCTCTGCATCCATCACGTCCGAGAAATAGATGTTGGGCGATTTGCCCCCTAACTCCACTGTGGACGGAATGATGTTTTCAGCAGCGCATTTCAGAATATGCGAACCCACCGGAGTAGACCCCGTGAACGCAATCTTGTTGATTCGCTTGTTGCTCGCCAGAGCCTGGCCCGCTTCCACACCATAGCCATTCACCACATTCAGGACACCCGGCGGCAGCAGGTCACCAATAAGCTCCATCAGAATCAGAATACTGGCGGGCGTTTGCTCTGCCGGCTTCAGGATGGTGCAGTTACCGGCCGCCAGGCAGGGGCCCAGCTTCCACGCAGCCATTAAAATCGGGAAATTCCAGGGAATAATCTGGCCAACCACACCTAACGGCTCATGAAAATGATAGGCCACCGTGTTGCCATCAATTTCACCCATATGGCCTTCCTGAGCACGAATGCAGCCGGCAAAATACCGGAAGTGATCAGCGGCCAGAGGAATATCGGCATTCAGGGTTTCGCGAACGGCTTTGCCGTTATCCCAGGTTTCTGCAACGGCAAGTTTTTCCAGGTTGGCCTCAATACGATCGGCAATTTTGAGCAAAATGCCGGAGCGCTCCTGAACCGACGTTTTTCCCCAGGCAGGAGCTGCCTTGTGTGCGGCGTCCAGCGCCAGTTCGATATCTTCTGCTGAGGAACGGGGTATCTCGCAGATAAAGTCTCCCGTAACCGGCGTAATATTTTCAAAATACTGGCCGTTTACCGGGGCAACCCACTCACCACCGATGTAATTTTCATAGCGCGACTTGAAGGAAACGACAGAGTTATCCTTTCCTGGCTGTGCATAGATCATAATCCCGACCTCCTGTTTGACTGCCATGGACATACGCGGCCTTTCGCGTTCTCCCATTCAATGTAGACCCGAAACCGGAATAATTGAATGCGTCGTCAGGGGGAGAGACAAATAAACGGTTAATTCAGGAGAAATCGGGAAACGCGCTCAGTTCCCCAAGGCAATCGGCAAGAAAGGATTCAGGGTCGGTCATAACCGCTTCGTCTGCTACCACGCCAAACTGTACGCCGCCCGCGTAACTGACAATACTGACTCCCAGGCCAATATCGCCCGCCTGGGGCACCCAGAACATCTGCTCAGTAATACGGCAACCGGCGAGGTATCTGGCCTCCGGCGTGCCAGGCACATTAGACACCACCGCGCTCGCCTTACGGTAAAACACGTCGGCCACAGGCTGGCGCCAGGGTTCAGGTATAACCGAGGCCCCCGCAGCCAGTCCCCAGGCAATGCCTGGCTGCCAGCTTTTTTTAAGGTTCCTGGTTTCATGCTTGATCCGGTACAGCCGCTCCAGCGGGCTTTCGCCATCAACCGGCAGGGGCACAAATACCGTACCGAAGAAGTTGCCCAGATCACCCGGCACGGGCCTTAGTTCCTCCGGCAGTCTGGCGCGGATATCAACCGGTACCGCCGCATGGAGCACGGCATCGGCCAGGTCGTCCTCCGCCAAACCAAGCCGTTTACGAACCGCTGCCGCTACACAACTGAGCAGAACATCGTTAATGGTGACATTCATTGCCCGGGCAATAGCCCGAAAGCGCGCAAGCGGCACTGGCTGAGACCACCGGCATTGCCGCCGGCCAAGCAGCGGCCGCTTCAGGTCAGAGGCACTGTCTTCCGGCTCAGCCAGAAAATGGCTCAACTCGTGCATCAGTTTCAGGCCCTGACGGGAGGCATGTTCCAGCAACTCCCCGGCCTGCTGCCACTGAGGCTTCCCTGGATCGCTGGGCACGGCCCCTTCAGTGGTGCCTGCCCCCCCGACCGGTTCCGTTCTGCTCGCCAGTAACTGCTCGGACCAGGCCATAACCGCTTTTGCCCAGCGCGCCAGTTGCGGTGTCTCTGCGGCACCATAAAGCGCCGGCCGCTGCCGGGGTGACGGTGGGCACAGGCGGTCAAACATGCCCAGCAGCGACAGTCCGTCTGCATAGCAATGGTGCACACGCAGCAGCAGTGCTGCACCGCCTTCCGCATTGGGTACCAGCCAGAACTTCCACAATGGGCGATACATCACCATCGGCTGATTCAGGCGTGCAGACACCCAGTCCTGGAGCTCATCTGGCGAGAACCGGTCAATAATGACATCAAGATGATGTCTCAGATCAAATACCGGGTCTGGCTCCCACTGCCAGCCTGCGGAGCGCTTCACAGGCATGAACCGGAAGCGCTCCCAGGCCATCCAGTAAACGCTCAGAAATTCCCGGAACCGGGCCGCCGTCAGGCCATCAACCCGCAACATAACGGTAATCGTCATGGGGTTTTCGGGCCGCTCCAGAGCCAGCCAGGCTGAATCCGCAGGCAGCAGAAAGTGCGATTGCTCGTGACTCAAACCTGAACATCCCCGGGTGAATAGTGAACGTGGGTAAAAAAACGGACTCCGCATTGTGCCAGACAAGCCACACTGGCTCCATATACTGCACTGGCGCACGTACTTACAAAAAAGTTACACAGAGGCAACTTATCACCCCTATACTGGTTATAAGCGATGGTGCTAAATAAGAGTGCAATAGTTATTAACAGTAACCAGGCTATCTGCGATTGGCTCTGGCACAGCAAAAAACGGGTTGCCAGTGCCAATAAATAAATGTCAGGTTCAGAGTAAAACAGTCGTACCAGCACACCAACTCCAATAACAGGTCATTGCCGTGCTGGAAGGAGCGTAACCATGAAAGCAAGCCATATCCGAAAGCTGATACAGCCTGTAGAAAGCGCTTACTCTGAGATGTTTTCAGGGCGGGTGTATCGTGTTGGTGAAGGCGCCGTGTCGGTTCGGAACCACAGCGGCGAGGCAGAGCGGACCGTTATTGGCGTGCATGGTTTCCTGGAGAATCACTGTTACTTCACACAGTCTTACGAGGCACCAACCACCGAACTGATTCTGCTCACCTGCAGCAATTACCACATCCCGGTGAATGGCGTTACGCCGGAAAAGCCTGAATGGGCAGTGGCCATCAAACACCTTGAGGGCACTATTGAATACGATGCCTGCATTCTGCACCAGGCGCTTACCAACCTGCCGACCACCACCAATATACGAATCCATGGCCATTCCCGGGGTGGCGCGGTGATTCTGGAGGCGATCAGGCAACGCCCAGAGCTGTTTGAGAACACTGAAATTGTGCTGGAAGCCCCGGTCTTGCCTCAGGGAAAAATTCACGGCCTGGTCACCACCCTACTTGAGCCTGTAAGCCACGGCATGTGGCCCTGGCTGATCCGGCTGATCAACAGCGCACCATCGTCCGCCTACGGTCAGACATTTTTCGGTAAGATGAATCCACGAAAAAAGCAGCTGCTGAGCAAACTGTTCTCTGCCACCAAAGACCAGCTGACCATAGTGCGAAACATCGAAAACATTATGGAATGGATGGAACGCACAGATACCGGCGTATACGACCATATCCGCTATGGCACCTTCCTGATTCCGGGAGTCGACAGAATTCTTGATCGTAGCGCCATGCTGGCCAGTGCGCGGCAAAGCCCGACCACCATGCGTATAGTAGAAACTGAGGCCCCCAGCCATTTCATCACCCTGGACAGCAAGGAATGGGTGCCTGGCTTTGAAGTCTTCTCTGCAAAGGCTGTCTGACTCCGTTAAACTGGCCACCCCCGGGTTTAACGGGCTACCCAGCAGAGGAATACGCAAGACATGTACCGTGAGCGCCTTGTCGCCACAGACGTTGGTTCAGACAACGCCCGCCGTTTGCAGCAGGTACTGATCGACTACCACGATTTTCGCCAGCATAAACTGGCTCACCCACTGAGGGAGAGCAGTTTTACCGTGTCTGACTGGCAGGCCAGCCGTCTGAAACTTACCCATCGGGATTTGTACGAGCACCCTGGCTACCATGCCGGGCTGGAATTTTTACTGTT
>CAYUTG010000097.1:0-10061 GCA_964447555.1 uncultured Marinobacter sp. | reverse complement strand
TGTACACCTTCCTGCGTCAGGCCGATGCCTGGGAACTGAACCACCTGTTCCGTGATCTGGAAGCCGCTGAAAAAGCAGGCGACCAGGCCAAAGCGGACGAGCTGATCAAGAAGATTGATAACCACGAAACCCACGTTGTACCGATTATTGCCGATATTGACGCTGGTTTTGGTAACGCCGAGGCCACTTACCTGCTGGCGAAGCGGATGATCGAAGCGGGTGCCTGTGCCATCCAGATCGAAAACCAGGTGTCTGACGAGAAGCAGTGTGGACACCAGGCCGGTAAAGTAACGGTTCCTCACGTTGACTTCCTGGCCAAGATCAACGCAGTTCGTCTGGCATTCCTTGAGCTGGGTGTTGATGACGGTGTGATCGTTGCACGTACCGACTCTGAAGGCGCTGGCCTGACCAAGCAAATCGCCGTATCAACCGAAGAAGGCGATCTGGGCGACCAGTACAACTCCTTCCTGGAAGGTGACGAAGTAACGGATCCTGCGCAGGTTAACCAGGGCGATATTCTGGTGAAAACTGCCGGCAAGCTGATCAAGCCGACCAAGCTGCCTAACGGTCTGTTCCAGTTCCGCAAAGAAACCAACATTGATCGTGTGGTTCTTGACTGTGTGACCAGCCTGCAGCACGGCGCTGACTTGCTGTGGATTGAAACACCGACTCCGAACGTGGCACACATTGCCCACATGGTTGACCGCATCCGTGCGCAGGTTCCCGATGCCAAGCTGGTTTACAACAACAGCCCGTCGTTCAACTGGACCCTGAACTTCCGTGAGCAGGTATTCGATGCCTGGACTGAAGAAGGTAAAGATGTTTCCCAGTACGATCGCGCTGATCTGATGAACCAGAAGTACGACGACAGTGAACTGTCAACAGTTGCAGACGAGTGGGCGAGAGAGTTCCAGGCCAAAGCGTCTCGCGAAGCTGGTGTATTCCACCACCTGATCACTCTGCCGACTTACCACACCGCTGCTCTGTCTACCGACGAGCTGGTTGAAGGTTACTTCGGTGATCAGGGCATGCTGGCCTACGTGGCTGGTGTTCAGCGTAAAGAAATCCGTCGCGGTATTGCTACTGTTAAGCACCAGGATATGGCCGGTTCTAACATTGGCGATGACCACAAAGAATTCTTTGCTGGTGATGCGGCTCTGAAGGCCGGTGGTGAAGACAACACAATGAACCAGTTCTGATCGAACGGTTGGTTGTCTGCCAGGTTGTCATGACCTGGTAACACGCCAGAATCCCGCCCTTGTGGCGGGATTCTGCGTTTTTAAGGGGGCTTGTTCCAGGCGTTGTCCAGGGCATGCGTTGCTGGCTCATTCTGTTATGCTGTTTTAGAACTCGCTGTATGGATGACACGCAAACCATGACCAATACCTGGCCCGGCCGGGACGCATTGCTGGCAGAGCTGCATAATACCCGCCAGCGCACCCGCGAACTGATCACTTCCTTACCTGAATCTGCACTTGATGTGCCTTACCACCCCGGGGTTAATCCGCCTTTATGGGAGATGGGGCATGCGGCGTTTTTCTATGAGGTATTCCTGTTCAGCTTGCTGGACGGTACGCCAAGCATCAATCCGGCTATGGATGACCTGTGGGATTCGTTTCATGTCCGGCATAAAGACCGCTGGAGCCGCGACCTGTTTCCCGGCCGGCAGGACACCCTGGCGTATTTTGATCTTGTGTATGAGCGGGTTGCTGAACGCATCAGGAACAAAGAGCTAACCGATGAGGCCCGATATCTGTACCGCTACGGAATGTTTCATCAGAACATGCACATCGAGTCACTGATCTGGTGCCGCCAGACTGTCGGTTATCCTGCACCGCCGGGAGTAGCAAATGATCGCCCGGCACCAGGCACGGCGCTGGCCGGTGATGCCGTGATCCCTGCCGGCCGCTGGCTGATTGGCATGCCGGGGGAGTCCGATGCGTATGCGTCGGATGATTTCGCCTTTGATAATGAAAAGCCGCAATTTGAAATTGAACTGGATGCCTTCGCCATCGCGCGTCAGGCTGTCAGTAATCGTGAGTTTCTGGCCTTTGTGGAAGACGGTGGTTACCAGCGCACAGAGTTGTGGTCTTTTGGTGGCCGCAACTGGCTTGCTACCAGGATTGTTGATGCGTCAGGGCAGCCGGTATCTGAATACCCTGAGTGCCCGATTTACTGGCGACTGCATGAGGGCAACTGGCAGGAGCGCTGGTTTGATCAGTGGCAGCCGCTGAACCCGGATGCGCCCGTGACACACATCAGTTACTGGGAGGCCGAAGCCTATTGCAACTGGGCTGGCCGCCGGTTGCCCACAGAGTTTGAGTGGGAAGTGGCCGCACTGGGGAATCGCCCCGGTGAGCCGTTCAATCGCTTTCCCTGGGGGAACACGCTACCGGAACCTTCACAGGCAGACCTGGACGGCCGGAATATGGGCCGCAATCCGGTGTATGACTACCCTGCCGGCGACAGCCCGTTTGGCTGCCGGCAAATGCTGGGTTCTGTCTGGGAGTGGACCAGTAATCAATACCTTCCCTATGACGGATTTAAAGTGGATATGTACCCCTTCATGTCCACACTGCAATTCGGTGATCACAAAACCACTCGTGGTGGCAGCTGCGCTACGTCTTCGTGCCTGATTCGCGGTACTTACCGGCAAGCCTATCTGCCGGAGCGAACCGATGTGTATACCGGCTTCCGGACCTGCGCTCGGTAGGGCAGCGGCACGCTGTTCAGGGCGGGCTGCCGCCTTGTTCGATAGTGTGAGTCATAATGTGGCCCGCCAGCGCTACGCCGGTTTCGCTCATGGTCAGATAGGCTTCGTTAGCCCCAGCCTCGCGAATCTGGCGAACCTCATCGTCGTACAGGGTGTGGGCAACGATATAGCCCTGAAAGCCCATTTCCCGGAGCATGCGGGTTGCAATCAATTTGCCCTCGATATCACCCAGCGTAAGGATGACCGAGTGCACGGAAGGCATGCTGAGGCCACTCCAGAAGGAGGTGTCCTCAGCATCTGAGAACACGACATTGCGCCCCTTTTCCTGATGTTCCATGACTTTTGCGGGGTCTGAATCCATACCCATCACGTGGCTTTCTTCGGCGGCGATGCAATCGTAGGCCGCGGTGCCCGCGCGCCCCATGCCCATCACCAGCACCCGGGTATTGCCAAGTGACAACGGTTGTTCGTCCGGGTGGTGTTTTTCTGTTTCGAAACGGCTCAGCCAGATGGCATAGCGCTCGTAGAGGGTGTGGGACAACCGGTTAATCGGTGCTGAGATCAAAAACGAAACAGACACGGAAATGGCGAGTGGCACCAGCCACTCCGGCAGGGCAATGCTGGCCACGATCAGGCCGAACTCACTGTAGTTGGTCAGAGCCAGCGTGCCTAGGAAACTGCTTCTTGCCCGTAGCCGGAAGATGAGCAGCAGCGTGAAGAACAGAATGCCTTTGAGGGGTAAAAGAAATCCTGCAAGAATGGCAAACAGTAATGCGTTGTTATCGGGCAGGCCACCAATGCCGATCTGCAGGAAGAAACCAACCAGAAAGACTTCTTTCACACTCCACAGAGACTTCGATAGCTCCTGGGAACGAGGGTGTCCAGCGAGCATGGCACCGAAGTCCAGCGCGCCCAGTTCAGAACTGAGCCCGACGGACTCAAACCCGAATCCCCCCAGTACCACGGCCAGCAATAAACCAAGCAGGATCAGCAGTTCATCATGGCCACTGGCATCAAGCAGCCGGAACAACAGAGGCCGGAGCAAGGGCAGCCCAAACAGCACCAGTGCCCATTCAGAGGGTGTTCGCCCGGCGGCAATGCTCATGGCAACCAGGGCAATCAGGTCCTGCATAATGAGAATGCCGATGGCTACCCTGCCATGAAAAGCCCGAAGCTCCCTTTTGGATTCCAGCACCTTGGCTGCCAGGACGGTCGATGAAAACGACAGGGCAATGGCCAGCAGCAGAGCCGTTGGCCAGGCCAGATCCAGAAGCAGATAAAGCCCGGGAGCGAATACCAGGCAGGTGATCGCAAAGTGCAGCAGGCTGCCCCCGATAACTTCTGGGCGGATAACGGACCGTAACTTTAATTTCAGGCCAACGGTAAACAGCAGCAAAAGCACGCCAAGGTGGGCGACGTGCCCCAGGGCATCCGTGGCTTCAATGGTCATTCCGGTGGTGGCAGACAGGCCGCTGAGCACAAAGCCAGCGGCCAGATAGCCTATAAGCGGGGGCAGGCCAATGGCCTTGACCAGCAGGCCAAGAACAAAGGCGAAGGAAATCCAGAGAGCTTCAGGCATGCGTCCATTCTTTCAGAGGTTACGGAACAATGCCTGCAAGGCTATCCTGTTTTGGTTTTCCCGTGTAGTCACTAAACGTAGAACAAGCCGGTATCTGGCGTAATCGTGCGAGGTTAGTACCCCGTCTGGCTAGTTTACTGACCCGATAAACTCCCGGAAACGCTCTGCGGATTCTTCCGGAGCTTCTATCATGGGGGCGTGACCTATGCCATCCATCACGACCAGCCGGGCGTTGGGGATGGCCTTAACAAACAGGTCACCGTTACGGTAGTTGATAACCCGGTCTTCTTTGCCCCAGATGACCAGAACCGGGGCTTGTATGTCGTGAATGGTATTCCGGAAGTGTGGCTTGAATCCGCTATCGCGTATGGCCTTGAAAATAACCTTGTTCACTTCTTCATTGGCAATGGCCTTCTCTTCCATCACGCCAAGAATGGGCCAGGGTACAAAGGGCTTCTCTTCCAGTGCAAAATCCATCAGCCGCCCGAAGTCGCCCGGCTTGCTCGGAATCAGTGGGTTATCGCCGTCTTTAACCAGATCGACCAGCTCGGAATCGTATTCAACAATGCCGGCAGGGTCGAACAGCGTGGCGGTTATTGTCCGTTCCGGATAGTGTGCAGCGTAGAGTGCCGCTATAGCACCGCCCATTGAATTACCCATGATATGGGCCTTGGCGATGCCCAAGGTTTTGAGAATGCTGGCCAGGCGTGTGGTCTGTTCTTCCAGGCTGTAGCCAATATCCAGTGGCTTGCTGCTTTCTCCGTGCCCGGGCAGGTCGATAGCGTAAATATTGAAATCTGAGGACAACTGGTCGGCCATTCGTGTCCAGTTATCCTTGTTGGCGCCGAAACCGTGCACCATAACAATGGTATCGCCGTTATTCCTGTCGATATTGTGAAGGTAGGCAATGGTAAGGTCGCCTACCTGAACGGTGTCCTCTGTTAACCCGGAGCCTGAACGCTCCAGGCTAATGGCCGTTTCGTAGACCCCCTGCCGGGAACAGGCGCTGACCAGTACGGCCATCAGCAACGCACACAGCAGAGAAAACGGGGTGGAACGGGACATAGGCTGGCTCCTGACAGGTCATGGCGATGGCGGGTTTTCCCGGCGATTGACAGTACCTTATAAAAAAGCCCGGTCAATGGCCGGGCTGTACTTTTGCAGGCTGTATCAGGATTCTTCTCTGGCAATGGCCCGATATGCAATGTCTGTGCGGTAAAACGCACCTTCCCAGTGGATGCTTCGGGCCAGTTGGTAGGCTCGTTGCTGAGCCTCCGTAACCGTATTGCCTAGTGCCGTCGCGCAAAGCACTCTGCCACCGCTGGTCACCACCTGGTCACCGTCCAGCTTTGTGCCGGCGTGGAACACCTTTTCGCCGTCAGTTTCCTGCTGGGGAAGTCCGGAAATAGCTGAGCCCTTGCGGTAATCGCCCGGGTAACCACCAGCTGCCAGCACAATGCCAACCGATGCCCGCTCGTCCCAGTCTGAGCTGCACTGATCCAGCGTGCTGTCGATGGCAGCGTTGCACAACTCTACCAGGTCGGATTTCATGCGCAGCAGAATAGGCTGGGTTTCCGGGTCGCCGAAGCGGCAGTTAAATTCGATGACTTTCGGAGTGCCACTGGTGTCGATCATCAGGCCCGCGTACAGAAAGCCTTTGTAAGGGTGGCCTTCGGCAGCCATGCCGCGCACGGTCGGGTAGATGACCTCGTCCATAATGCGGTGGTACACCTCAGGGGTAACAACCGGGGCGGGCGAATAAGCCCCCATGCCGCCGGTATTCGGGCCGGTATCACCATCGCCCACCCGTTTGTGATCCTGAGAGGTAGCCATTGGCAAAACGTGCTCGCCATCAACCATCACAATAAAGCTGGCCTCCTCACCCTCCAGAAACTCTTCGATGACCACCCGGCTGCCTGCCTCACCAAAGGCATTGCCAGCCAGCATATCGCGTATGGCATCTTCTGCCTCGTTCAGGGTCATGGCGACAATAACCCCTTTGCCTGCAGCCAGCCCGTCGGCCTTGACCACAATGGGCGCCCCCTGCTGGCGTACATAGGCCAGTGCCTGGTCTACCTCGGTAAAGTTGGCGTAGGCGGCGGTTGGGATCTTCTGGCGCTCCAGAAAGTCTTTGGTAAAGGCCTTAGAGCCTTCCAGTTGCGCCGCACCAGCGCTGGGGCCAAACACTCGCAGGCCGCGCTCTTCGAACAGATCAACAATGCCGGCAACCAGAGGGGCCTCCGGACCAACGATGGTCAGGCCAACCTCGTGAGTAGCCGCAAAATTTGCCAGACCTTCAAGGTCCATCACATCCAGACCGACGTTTTCCAGTGCTGGTTCACAGGCGGTTCCGGCATTACCCGGTGCCACAAACACCCGCTCTGCCGCCGGCGACTGCGCCGCTTTCCAGGCGAGTGCATGCTCGCGCCCGCCGCTACCAATTACCAGAATGTTCATATGTCGTACCTTTTCCGCAAGCCGGGGTCGCTGGGGTCAGAACGGAAGTTCTGACCCCGTCAATCAGTGCCGGGCTACTCCGGGGTCAGAACTTCAGTTCTGACCCCTTCTTCACCAGTGCCAGGCACAAACTCAATGCCGGAAATGCCTCATGCCGGTAAACACCATGGCAATGCCATGCTCATTGGCGGCGTCTATGGTTTCCTGATCACGCATAGAGCCACCTGGCTGGATAACCGCGGTTATGCCGGCTTCTGCCGCTGCATCAATGCCGTCCCGGAACGGGAAGAAGGCATCGGATGCCATAACCGATCCTTTTACCTCCAGCCCTTCATCTGCGGCTTTAATACCGGCAATTTTTGCGCTGTAAACGCGGCTCATCTGGCCAGCACCCACGCCGATGGTGCGCCCGGCTTTGGCGTACACAATAGCGTTGGATTTAACGTATTTGGCCACTTCCCAGGCGAACAGCAGGTCGTTCAGCTCTTCTTCGGTCGGCTTGCGCTCGGTAACCACCTTCACATCTTCCAGCGCCACCATGCCCAGATCGCGGTTCTGAACCAGCAGACCACCGGCGACGCGCTTGTAATCCATAAACGGTGTGCGGGTATCACCAAATTCACCGCAGGCCAGCAGCCGCACGTTCTTCTTGGTAGCGACCAGCTCAACAGCTTCGGGCGCGACGGTTGGCGCGATAATCACTTCCACGAACTGCCGGTCGATAATGGCCTTGGCTGTTTCGGCATCCAGTTCCCGGTTAAACGCAATGATGCCACCAAAAGACGACGTCGGGTCTGTAGCAAAGGCCAGCTCGTATGCCTGGCGAATATCTGCCCCGATGGCTACACCGCAGGGGTTGGCATGCTTCACAATAACGCAGGCCGGGTCGGCAAAGGGTTTTACACATTCCAGCGCGGCGTCTGTGTCTGCGACGTTGTTAAAAGACAGCGCCTTGCCCTGCAGTTGTTTTGCTGTGGCTACGCAGGCTTCACCCGGATTGGCTTCGGCATAAAATGCGGCGTTCTGGTGCGGGTTCTCGCCATAGCGCATGTCCTGCACTTTAATAAACTGGGTATTGAAGGTGCGCGGGAACTCCGGATTGTCGTTATCCGGCGTGCGGCCCCCCAGGTAGTTGGCGATGGCACCGTCGTAGCTGGCGGTGTGCTCAAACGCTTTTACGGCCAGATCAAACCGGGTGCTGTGTGTCAGTTCTCCGTCGTTGGCATCCAGTTCGCTCAGAATCTGGCTGTAATCGGAGGTGTTTACCACAATGGCAACGTCGTTATAGTTCTTGGCAGCCGCCCTCACCATGGTAGGGCCGCCAATGTCGATGTTCTCAATGGCCGTCGGCAGATCGCAGTCCGGGTTGGCCACGGTTTGTTCAAACGGGTACAGGTTCACCACAACCATATCGATCGGGTTAATACCATGCTCGCCCATGATGGCTTCATCGGTTCCCCGTCGCCCGAGTATGCCCCCATGAATTTTTGGATGCAGGGTTTTTACCCGGCCATCCATCATTTCCGGAAACCCTGTGTAATCGGACACTTCAGTAACGGGAATGCCATTTTCCTGCAGCAACCGGAAGGTGCCGCCGGTAGAGAGCAGTTCCACGCCGCGCTGGGTCAGCGCCCGGCCAAAATCAACAATGCCGGATTTGTTACTTACACTGATCAGTGCACGACGGACGGGGGTATTAGCCTGATTTGCCATGAGTAATTTCTTCGCTGGAAATGAACGAACAAAGGCCTCGCGAACGGTATCCGGGAGGCCCTCTTCAAGTCGGGGTTCCTGAAGTCAGGGTGCCTGGATTATAGCAGACCGTACTGCTTGAGTTTTTTACGCAGGGTTCCGCGGTTTAGTCCAAGCATGGTTGATGCTTTGGTCTGGTTATTACGGGTGTACTTCATCACCTGTTCCAGAAGGGGAGCTTCCACCTCGGAGAGTACCAGTTGGTAGACCTCGGTTGCCGGAGTACCGTCCAGTTGGGCGAAATAGTTCTTCAGAGCAACCTCAACACTGTCACGCAGGGTGACGCTGTTGCCGCTGCTACTCACGGTCTGTAACTGATGGATATCATCGTTAGCAGGCGTGTTCAGGTTGTCGTTTGCCAGTGTTTCAGCGGTCATGCTGCGAATACCTCTCCATTTCGTAAGCCTGAAAAATACTGTTGAATACTGTGTTTCTGCTCCAGCGCGTATTCGAGAGCGTTGAAGCGTTTACGGACCTGTTTGTTTTCATCGTGCGACTGCAAGTACCAGCCCACATGCTTCCTGGCGATACGCACCCCCATGGTTTCACCATAAAAGCTGTGCAGAGCGCTCAGGTGTTCACTGAGAACCTGCTCCACTTCGTCCAGTGGGGGTGCCCCAAGCTGCTGGCCGGTTTCCAGATAATGCAGGATTTCCCGGAATATCCATGGGCTGCCCTGAGCAGCCCGCCCGATCAGCAGTCCGTCGGCGCCGGTATAACTTAATACCTGCCGGGCTTTCTCCGGCGAGGTGATATCGCCATTGGCAAACACCGGTATGCCAACCCGGGATTTCACCTCTGCAATGGTGTCGTACTCGGCAACGCCGTTGTATTTGTCTGCCCGGGTACGGCCGTGTATGGCTAAAGCCTGAATGCCGGCATCTTCTGCCATGCGGGCAATGTGCAGAGCATTCTTGTTGTTATCGTCCCAACCTGTGCGCATTTTCAGCGTTACCGGAATATCGACCGCACTGACCACGCTGTTCAGAATACTCTGAACCAGGGCCTCATCTTTCATCAGCGCGGAGCCGGCCGCTTTGTTGCACACCTTTTTTGCCGGGCACCCCATGTTGATGTCGATAATCTGGGCACCGAATTCGGCGTTCTGCCTGGCAGCACTGGCCAGCATGTCCGGATCGCCGCCGGCAATCTGTACCGAGCGGGGCTCTGGCTCGCCAGAGTGGTCCATACGAAACCGGGACTTGCGGGTATGCCAGAGCTTGCTGTCCGCTGTTACCATTTCCGATACCGCCAGGCCAGCACCCAATCGACGGCACAAAAGCCGGAAAGGCCGGTCTGTTACACCTGCCATGGGTGCAACAACAAGCGGGTTGGGCAGGGTATACGGCCCGATTTTAGCCGTCGGCAGCATAAGCTGAATCCGTGTCACAGCAGGTTGAGCATGGTCCGAGCCTGAAGGGTTGCTCAATAAGTAACCGATTTGGCTTCGGAAGGGCGCTAATGATACCGCTGGGGCGAGTGTGATTGAAGGGCTTGAGGTGCGAAAAAACTGATTATTTTTCGTGCTTTCTGGTTGACTTTTGCCCTGTCCTGTGAGAT
>CAYUTG010000096.1:0-10084 GCA_964447555.1 uncultured Marinobacter sp. | reverse complement strand
GCGAATGAGCGGAGGCGAGCATGAGTTCCGCTTCACCAGCCTTTCCCTTAACCGGTGGTTACGGCACTACTGGTACAGCCGGGGGATTTACTTCATTGACTTGCTGAACCCGAGGTTCAGGAACAGCGAGGAATGGTTTCGCCTGGTTCCACAGGACAATTGTGCAGACTTCCCGGAAGCCGAGCTGAACGTTGCCGGCGACCGCGATGTTCTGAAGGGTAATGCCGCACTGCCTGTGCGTGGCTCCATCGACCCACACACCCACATTACCTCCTACGAATTCATGGGCGGCACAATGATGGCAGGTGAACCCTTCCACCCCTATGGTGTGACCAAGGCCCTTGATGACAGTTCAGACGTTCACGGCGCCTGGGGTTCGCTGGATGTTATTGGCAACCTGATGGGGTTCAACGACATTAATTTCCGGTACGACACGGCCGGCTGGCCGAACTTTCCGTTCTGGCCCAACTACCAGAGCTTGTCCCACTCCGGCTATTACTATCGCTGGATTGAGCGGGCCTTTCTGGGTGGCCAGCGGATGATGGTGACACACCTTGTAGAGAACGAGGTACTGTGTAACCTCCAGTCGACCCTGTTGCCTCAGAGCTGGAGACCGACCAACAGCTGCAACACCATGCAAAGCATTGACCTGCAGATTCTTCGCCTTCATGAAATGCAGGATTACATTGATGCCCAGGCCGGCGGTCCCGGCAAGGGATTTTTCCGGCTGGTGTATAGCCCTGAAGAAGCACGGCAGGTTATCGCCGACGGCAAGATGGCCATCATGATGGGTATTGAGGCCTCAGAACTGTTCAACTGCGGCCTGAAAGATGCCCCCTGCTCCCAGGCATATGTAAATGCCCAGCTTCAGAAATATTACGATCTGGGTGTACGAGCCATGTTTCCGACCCACCGGTTTGATAACCAGTTTGGTGGCGCACGCATCGAAGGCGGCCTGATCAACGTAGGGAACAACCTGTCAACGTCACGGTACTTCTCAACCAGTGCCTGTGATGACCAGACCCAGGGCCAGATGATGTCTAACGACCCCGCGCTGTTTGGACTTGAAGCCCTGATTGGGGTGACCGGTTCTACCAATTACGATGAAACCACAGACCAATGCAACAATCGTGGGCTTACCGATCTGGGTGTTTATCTGGTTAACCGCATGATGGATATGGGTATGATTATCGAAGTAGACCACATGTCTCAGGAGACTCATAACGCGGTGCTTGATATTGCCGACGCCAGGCAGTATTCGGGGCTGGTTTCCGGGCATAGCCACATGCACGCCGGAGCAAACGGTTCGGTTCATGCCGATTCGGTTCGCCTTGCCGAACTGGGAGGCATTCTGGCGACCTATAACACCGATGCAACGAGTATTGAGCATGCCATTGGCCGATATCTCGATAAGGTTGAAGCAACCGATTACCTTGCCGGGGTTACCTTCTCCACCGACATGAGTGGGATTGGCATTCAGGCAGCGCCCCGGGCCAACGCGGGTACAGACCCACTGATCTATCCGTTTACCACGGAATTCGGCCTGACCATTGATAAACAGGTGACCGGAAACCGCGCGTTCGACCTGAACACAGACGGTGTCGCCCATTACGGCCTGGTCGCCGATCACATTCAGGATATCCAGAAACGCGCGTCGACCAGAATCTATGAGTCTGTCATGAATTCGGCAGAAGCGTACCTGCAGATGTGGGAGCGGGCCGAAGCCAACACCAATCGTGACTACGTTAACCCCCTGAAACCTTACGTTACGGTGTACAACCGCGGCACGGCAACCTGCATGGACATTCCGGGGAACGATGACGGTGTGACTACAGGTGCCTGGGTAGATCACTATGCCTGCCAGCCGCTTGCCCGCGATCAACGCTGGCTATTCAACCCCGTGAACGGCAGCTTTGCGAACCAGGAGGCAGGAGAAGCTTACTGCCTGGATAACAATGGCACACCCTGGAATAACGGCTACCCGAACCTGCAAGCCTGTGACGGCAGCTCACAACAAACCTGGGACTACTCCGGCCAGCGTATCACCAGTGCCGGCAGCAGCAACCACTCTCTGGACGCCTACCGCAGTGGATGGGTGGGCTTCTGGAAGTCTCATAACCAGGCGAATCAGCAGTGGGAGCTACGTCTGGATTCCGCCAGTGGACGCTGGGCCGAATATCGCAGCGGAAAATCCGGCCAGTGCCTGACTGCCAGCGGTGCGGGGCAGCCTTTAAGCCTTGCAGGTTGCAATGGCGAGGCCTCCCAGTTATGGCAGTGGCAGCCCGCTCAGGGCCTGCTTGTGTCTGGCCTTGACCATACTCTCTGCGTTGCCAGTGACGGTGGGCAAATTTCTGACAATACGACACTGATTCTGGCGGAATGCGACAACAGCACAACGCAGGCCTTTGAGCAGCACGCCGATAATTCATTCCGTGTGAAGCAGGCCAGTCAGTATGCAATAGATGCCGCCGACAACCGGGTTATCCTGTGGCAGCACCACGGGGGCAACAATCAGCGCTGGTTTGCAACCCTTCAACCCTGACCCCACCTCCTGCCCCGGCCACCCGTGCCGGGGCAGACTTTCCCGCAGTTCTTGACTCTCTTTTTGTCATTACCGGCAAAATTGCCAATGCCAATCCCGGCAAACATCCTCTATCCTTGATCAATGATAATAAAAAATAATGCATAGGAGAATGCACTGTGCTTGCACTTACAGGGTTCGGCCTGGGATGCCTTACGTGTCTGTTTCTTGTTTCCTGGCGAAGCCTGCGCCATGTATTGGCCGGAAAAGTGTTTCTTCTGATCATCTTTACCTCGGCAGCTTACCTGATTGACCCGTTTATAAGGTCAGACTGGCGCTGGTTATCGTCCGATCTGCAAACCGCCCTTCCCGGCTTGTTCTGGTTACTTTGCCAGCTGATTTTCGCAACCCGGCCGCAGTTGAAATCTGTCTGGGGAGCCATGGCTCTTTATTGTTTTCTGGTTCCCGCTTTATCCCGGCCATTTATAGAAGCGGGGCTCTGGCCGGAATGGGCGGTGTTTCTGGGCTGGGACCTTGGGCAATGGTTCGAATACATCGTTGTTATGCACGGTGTTATGTACGTTATCCGGCACTGGCAGAATGATCTTGTAGAAACGCGGCGCAAGGCCAGGCTTGCCTTGCTGCTCATTCTTGGCGGTGCCGTGGGCATTGCCACAATCAGCATGAACTTTGGTCTCTACCAGGACACAACCCGCGGCATCATTGTTGGTATAGCCGCACTGGCCACCGTCACATGCATTACCTCCTTTCGGGAGGGGCTGCTGGACCTGGTGCCACAAAAACTTAACGCGCACGCTGCGTTACCCGGCCCGGTGGACCTTGTTTATGAGTCAGAACCACCACGTGAGACTGACGACAGCGACGCACGCCAACTGAACGACCTGATGGCCAACGGCTTTTATAAAAAGGAAAAACTGACCCTGAAGCAGTTGGCCACCGCCCTGACCATTCCGGAATACCGGGTGCGCCGGGTGATCAATCAGACGCTGGGGTATCGCAATTTTAATGATTACATTAACCATTTGCGCATTAATGAGGCATCCAGGCGCCTGATAGATGCGCCGAATGAGCCCGTGCTGAACATCTCTCTGGACGTTGGTTACCGGACATTAAGCTCATTCAACCGTGCGTTTCGCGACATTATGGACACCACCCCCACTGCTTACAGACAGAAAAACAAGCCAGAAAACGCTGTGCAAACCGTGGAATTCAACAATTTGACCAGTGCCGATGACGGCCTGAAAAGCAACTCATAACTGCCTGTTCAATAGCCTTTTTTAAGAATTTGCACAGTCATTGCCCTGTTCTGCATGCTCGTTGCGATAGCCCTTCATTACAGCCGCCCTTTATATTTATCAAGCTTCGGTTTATTCCGAAGACTGATAACAACAATGGAGAGCGTTTCAATGACAACAGGCTATCGCAAGTTCGTAAAGCCGGTGTTTATCGGACTGGCACTGACCATGACCCTGGCGGGTTGCGGCGGGTCAGATTCCGATAACACAACCGCTGGCCCGGGCCCCGACACCACGCCGGACCCCACATTTCCTGAAAATGCGATTATGCTGCCAGCAGATAATCTGACCCAGGCAGCGAAAGAAGCATTTATAACGGCCGAATCCGGCGATGTAATTGTATTTCCAAAGGGCAGATTTGAAATAGCAGATACCCTGACATTCGACGGCGACTCCGGCGGCACAGGGACAACCATATCGAATATAACCATTCGCGGTTACGGCAAAGACAAAACCATTCTCGACTTCACTAACTCGGGTGGCGGCGACGGTATTTTTGTACAAGGTGCCAAGGATATCGAAATCCGGGATCTGGGCGTTTATGAAGCCAACAACAATGCCATCAAACTGATCAACACCGACGGCATCATTCTCGACTCGGTAGCGACCGTCTGGGAAGGTGAACTGGATAAAGATAACGGCGCTTACGGCCTGTACCCCGTTCAGTGCAAGAATATCCTGATTCAGGACACCTACGTTCGCGGCTCCGCAGACGCCGGTGTGTATGTCGGGCAATCACAGAACATTGTTGTGCGTCGCAACGTCGCCGTAGAGAACGTGGCTGGTATTGAAATTGAAAACTCAACCAACGCAGACGTATACGATAACGAGGCCAGCGGAAATACCGGCGGTATTCTCGTGTTTGATCTTCCCATAGGTGAAGGTTACTACGGCTCTACGGTACGGGTTTTTGACAACGTGGTTAAAAACAACAACACCGACAACTTCGCTAACGCCAGTTCCAACCCGGCGGGTGTGCACATTGTGCCGCCCGGAACCGGAGTGATCGTACTGTCTACATCCGATGTTGAAATCTACAACAATACGATTGATAACCATGACACTCTGGCCGTCGCTATTACCAGCTTCCTTCTGGCAGACGAAGACACGATTGGCCCCAAATACGCGGGCACAATAGCTGATGGCTGGAATCCGGTACCCCGCAATATCCAGCTGCATGACAACACCATTGGCAGTTCCGGCGGCAACCCCCGTGGTGCCCTGATTAACGACATTATCGCCGGGTACACCATGAATCCGGGTACCCTACCTGCAGTGCTTTATGATGGGCTTGGAGAACTCATGGCTAACTCGGGCATGGCAGCTGCGGTTACCGGAGCTCCGTTTGGCCCAGGTGATTATATCTGTGCGGCTGACAATGGTGATGCCAGCATAGGCCAGGTATTCGGAACTGACCCGACCAACCCGGCCAATGGCCTGCAGGATACACCACCGGCACCCAAGCCAACGCTGCTGTACGAAGCAACGCAATCAACACTCCTGGCCTGTGCAGCCACGCCAGCGCGCCTGGCTCCATCCAAAGCCACCATTAATGGCACGGCTTACGGATGCGCGAGCACCGAGACCGGTGACCCAAGCGCCGCGTCCTGCGCGCTCTGATACAACAGCATGCGATTGACCGCCCGCCCCGGACATACGGGGCGGGCCACCGGAGTGTTCCCTATGAAATTGAAACAACTGACAACAACGGCCCTGGTAACAGGCAGCCTGCTACTGCTAACCGCCTGTGGCGGTGGTGGTGACAGCAGCAGTAACGGCAGTGGCGACACTGGCGGAGATGGCACCCCCACCGCTTCGGTCTGCAATAACACCGAAGGCACGATCAATGCAGCGGCGCTCGCCAGCGAAAATTGCGAACTGCTTTCCAGCTACCGACTGTTCGCGGATTCGACCGACCCGACCAGCCACCCCAATGGCACCGGCATTCCCTATGACCTGAATACTCCGTTATTCAGTGATTACACCAGCAAATACCGCTTTGTGTTCGTCCCCGAAGGCACGCAGGCCCAGTATACGCCTGAGGAAAGCCTTGAGTTCCCGGTAGGCACGGTTATTACCAAAACATTCGCGCTACCTGCCGACACGGCCATCCGTGGCATCGAGAACGAGACTAAAATTGAAACACGGTTGCTGATTCGCAGAAGTGCTGGCTGGGTTGCCCTGCCCTATGTCTGGAACGACAGCGGCACCAAGGCAACGCTCGCCATTGCCGGAAAGATCAGCCAGCGAACCACCATTCATAACGGTAAACAACTGGGCCCCTTCAGTTATCACGTTCCCGATATGAACCAGTGCAAGCATTGCCATCAGCTTAAGTCCGTTTCGAACAGTGGCGTAAGCAAGTTTTCCCCCATTGGCCCCAAGGCGCGGCACCTGAATGGTGATTATGACTATGGTGCAGAAGGCGGTGTCCGGAACCAACTGATGTACTGGCAGGAAAAAGGCATACTGGCCGGCTTACCCGCCGACCTGTCTACCGTAGAAAAGACACCGGTGTATCACGATGGTGACGAAGCGACTCTGGCCTCAAAATCACCAGAAGAACTGCAGGCACTGGCCAAAGGCTATCTGGATATTAACTGCGCCCATTGTCATCGCCCCGAAGGGGCAGCCAGTAATACAGGACTGAGCCTGGAATACTGGCGGGACTTCGATACCGATAAATTTTCCCATGGTGTGTGTAAAAAGCCCGTGGCCTTTGGTGGCGGCTCACTCAGTTTCGATGTGGTGCCAGGAGATGCAGAAAAATCCATTGTACACTTCAGGATGAAGTCAACGCAGCCGGGAGACCGTATGCCTGAACTGGCCAGGTCTCTGGTGCACGAGGAAGGCGTTGCCCTGGTAGCAGCCTGGATCAACAGCCTGACCGGAACCTGCTCCGAAATATAAGCATCTGATAAGGCAGGATACTAAAAAGCCAGAACAGGAAACCCTGATCTGGCTTTTTCTAAACCCGGTACGAGGCTTACTTTACAGACGCATTCAACACGTCGAGAACTTCTTCCAGTTCAGTGATCATTTGGCGGATCAACTGCTTGTATTGTGACGTATCGTCTTTAACCTCGTTACCACTGAGCTTCTGTTTTGCACCGCCGATAGTATAGCCCTGATCATAGAGCAGGCTACGAATCTGGCGGATAGTAATGACATCGGCCCGCTGATAGTAACGGCGGTTACCCCGGCGCTTCACCGGCGATAACTGAGGGAACTCCTGCTCCCAGTATCGCAAAACGTGTGCTTTTACGGCACACAGCTCTGCTACTTCACCAATGGTAAAATAGCGTTTCCCCGGGATTGTGGGGAGCTCATTATTATGACTCGGTTCCAGCATACGCTTCTACTTTTTGCTTTAGTTTTTGCCCTGGGCGAAACGTAACAACGCGCCGTGCACTGATAGGGATTTCCTCACCGGTTTTGGGGTTTCGCCCTGGCCGCTGTTTCTTATCCCGCAAATCAAAATTTCCGAATCCGGACAGTTTGACCTGCTCATTATGGCTGAGAGCGCCTCTGATTTCGTCGAAAAAAGCTTCCACCATTTCCTTGGCTTCGCGTTTGTTCAGGCCCAATTCTTCGTACAACCGCTCGGCCATTTCCGCTTTTGTCAAAGCCGCCATGTATTAACTCCTCAGTGTTGCCCCCAGCTCTTCTTTTAGTGCGCTAAGTACACCATTGAAGAGCAAATGCACTTCATCTTCATTCAGTGTGCGTTCAGAGTGCTGCCAGAACAGGCTCAGCGCCAGGCTTCGGTTACCCTCACCCAGGCTTTCTCCCTCATAGACATCAAACGCACGCAAAGCTGTCAGGTGCTCGCCAGCGTGCTTTCTTGCCACACGCTCAACATCAGCAAACGCCGTATCGCTTCCGATAATAATAGCCAAATCCCGGCGAACTTCCGGGAATTTTGAAATTTCTTTGAAATTAGGCACATAACCAGTAACGATCGAGTTCAAGAATAGCTCAAACAACAGGATCGTGCCATTAAGTTCAAGATTTTTCTGCACTTGCGGGTGCAAAGTTCCCAACCAGCCCACATGTTGGCCATCACGCAGCAATTCAGCGCTCTGGCCCGGGTGCAACGCGGGGTGCCGGGCACTGGCAAACTGTACATGGATGCCGAGTACACTGAACAGGCTTTCCAGCTCCCCTTTTACATCAAAGAAATCCGCTGTTCTGCGACCATTTACCCAGTTTTCCGGGTACTGGGAACCAACCACGGCCCCCGCCAGCATTTGCTGCTGCTCAATCTGCCCATCTCGTTTCAAAAACCGCAGGCCAGTTTCAAACAGGCGAATGCGCGCCTGCTGGCGATTCTGGTTGTGGCCAACGGTTTTCAGAAGGCCACTCCACAAACTGGTACGCATAACCGAAAGATCGGACGATATAGGGTTCGCCAGAGCAATAGGTTCGTGCTCCGGATCGACCAGTACCTGAGCCTTCGGATCGACAAAGCTGTAGGTTATTGCTTCCTGATACCCGTGATTAACAAAGAAATTACGGATGGCCGCTACCGGGCGGGTTGCCTCATCGGCCATGCGTAGCCCCAACGAGCCGGTGGGCTCGGTAACGGGCAGGTTGTTGTAACCATAAATCCTGCCCACTTCTTCGATCAGATCTTCCTCAATGGCAACATCCGGACGGAAACTGGGCACAGCGACACGCCAGCCATCTTTGAGCAGCTTGTCGATACGGAAACCAAGCCTTACCAGGATTTCCTCAACCGTGGTGCGGTCAATTACCAGGCCCAGAACGTCTGTCAGACGCTGGGCACGAAGTACAACGGATTTGCTGTCGGGCAGATGCTCTGTGCTGACCACCTCAACGATTTCGCCAGGCTCGCCACCTACGATGTCCATTAACAGGCCAGTTGCACGCTCCATGGCCTCCCTGGCCAGCAGGTAATCCACACCACGCTCAAACCGGTGAGAGGCATCGGTATGCAAACCATAATGGCGCGCTTTTCCGGCCAGTGTAATCGGGTCAAAAAAAGCGGATTCCAGAACCAGATCCCGGGTTTTTTCACTAACACCGGAGTGCTCGCCACCCATAACACCGGCAATGGCTATTGGCTTCTCATGGTCCGCAATAACCAGAGTCTGTTCAGTCAGTTTAACTTCCTGACCATCCAGCAAAATAAGTGTTTCACCCGGCCGGGCCATTCTCACCACAATGCCGCCCTGTATCTCATCACGGTCAAACGCATGCATCGGCTGACCCAGTTCCAGCATCACGTAATTGGTGACGTCAACGGCCGGGTCAATAGACCGCACGCCAGAACGGCGCAGCTTTTCCTGCATCCATAAGGGCGATTCCGCCTGCAGATTCACATTGCGCAGAATACGCCCCAGATAACGAGGACAAGCCGCCGGGGCTTCAACGCGTATATCAGGAACTTCGGAGTGAGCCACCTCTGCAGCAACTATCTCAGGGTTAGTTACCACCATACTGTTCAGTACACCGATCTCACGGGCAATGCCCTTGAGAGACAGACAGTCGCTGCGGTTCGGCGTAAGATCAACATCTATAGCAACATCGTTAAGTTTCAGGTAATCGGCAAGGTTCTGACCAACCGGCGCATCGGAAGGCAGCTCCATCAGGCCATCGTGGTCATCCGACAGCCCAAGTTCAGATGCTGAGCACAGCATGCCTTCGGAAGGCTGCCCACGCAGTTTCGCCTTCTTGATTTTGAAATCCCCGGGCAGGGTCGCGCCAATAACAGCAAACGGTGCTTTAAGGCCGCTTTTTACATTCGGCGCGCCACACACCACCTGAACCGTCTGCTGGCCGTCGCTGACCTGGCACACCCTCAGTTTGTCAGCATCCGGATGTGGTTCAGCAGAAAGTACCTCGCCAACAATAACGTCGCTGAACTGGCCGGCAACGGGCTCAAAGCCGTCTACTTCCAGACCCGCCATGGTGATCTGATCCATCAATTCCTGGGTTCCGATCGCCGGATTAACCCACTCGCGCAGCCACTGTTCACTGAATTTCATGGTTATTGCCTTGTCCTGAAGCGGTTTTGCCTGATAATTAAAATACCGTAGAGCCAGAGGCCGATTTAACGGAACTGGCGCAAAAAGCGCAGATCGTTCTCAAAGAACATGCGCAGGTCATTTACACCGTAGCGAAGCATGGCCAGGCGTTCCGCGCCCATACCAAAGGCAAAGCCACGGTACTCTTCGGCATCAATACCGCAATGCTCAAATACTTTCGGATGCACCATTCCGCA
>CAYUTG010000095.1:0-10177 GCA_964447555.1 uncultured Marinobacter sp. | reverse complement strand
GGGCATATCCCAGCCGAAATACTGGTACAGCAGCTTGTGCTTGGGAGCTGAGTTAATCCACTCTTCTCCGCGCAGCACATGGGTAATCTCCATCAGATGGTCGTCGACCACATTTGCCAGGTGGTAGGTGGGCATGCCATCAGATTTCAGCAGAATCTGGCAATCGACCTGGCTCCAGTCAATCTCGATGGTACCGCGCAGCATATCCTGAATTTCGCACACACCTTCATCAGGCACCTTCATGCGGATCACATAAGATTCCCCGGCATCCAGCCGACGCTTTACTTCTTCCTGAGACAGCTCCAGATCGCCCTTGATGCCAGGGTTCAATCCTTTGGCTTTACGCTCTTCACGGATGACGTCCAGTTCCTCTGGCGTGCGAAAGCAGTAGAAGGCGTGGCCAGCGGTTACCAGATCTTCGGCATACTGAGCATAGGAACTCTTTCGCTCAGACTGACGGTAGGGACCATACGGCCCGCCTACATCCGGGCCCTCATCCCAGTTCAGGCCCAGCCAGCGCAATGCGTTAAGTATGTCCCGTTCAGACTCTGCCGTGCTGCGCACCTGATCGGTATCTTCAATGCGCAGAATAAACTGCCCACCGTGCTGGCGCGCAAAACACAGATTAAACAGGGCCACGTAAGCGGTACCAACGTGTGGATCACCCGTTGGTGACGGGGCTATTCGGGTACGTATCGTCATGAATCCTTCCTGAAAGTCGGTGGCCGTTTAAGAATGCCCGCATTATACCGACCTGACTGACATTTCGCATGGAGCATGCGTTTGCCATAGGCAATGCATGGTCAGTTTTTCATATGTTTTTGCTTTTATCATTAAGTGTAATATTATAACGTTTCACTCATCAAGGATCTGCACCCTATGCCCATGCCGCGACCAGGCCTTTGGCAAAGCGCCCTCATTCTGTTTCTATGCTCCGTTATTCACGCCCCCTTTGTCTGGGCATCCGCGAGCACACCGGAGAGCGCTCCGGTGAACATAGTAACATCCATAAAACCACTGGCACTGCTGGTCAGAGCGATTGCGGAGGACGGCACACACATCACCATGCTGGTGCCAGCCGGCGCCAGCCCACATACCTACAACATGCGCCCCTCCCAGCGGCGTGCGTTAGAGAACGCAGATATCATTTTCTGGGTAGGCCCTCAGATGGAGAGTTTTCTGA
The DNA here is from genome assembly GCA_964447555.1 of uncultured Marinobacter sp. Classification (GTDB taxonomy): domain Bacteria; phylum Pseudomonadota; class Gammaproteobacteria; order Pseudomonadales; family Oleiphilaceae; genus Marinobacter. The sequence continues at coordinate 8,994 of CAYUTG010000095.1, read as the reverse complement.
CGCGGGTACTCTCCGGTGCAGACTTCCGCCAGCGAACGGTAAAGTTAGCGGCAGGCAAAGAGCACGGGCATCATGATGATGAAGGCCATGATCACAACCATGAGGAAGGAGAAGACCCTCACCTATGGGTAGACCCGGCAATTGCGGTGGACATGGCTGAAAGAATCTACAACGCCCTTACACGGCTTGAGGGAGCAGACACACAACAACTGGCGCATAACCTGCAGCAGTTTAAGCACAGTATGGCGAAAACAGACGCGCAAGTCCGGGCCCGGCTGAAACCGGCAGGCACCATCAGCCTGTTCGCTTATCACAGTGCATTCACTCGTTTTGCCGCACACTATGGCCTCAAGCTGGAGGGTATTCTTACGCTGAACCCCGGGTTATCGCCGGGGGCCAGACATATTGCAGAGGTTCAGGAAAGGTTACGTGATGCTCAGGGAGCCTGCGTTCTGACTGAGCCCCAGTTTAATCGCCAGTGGTGGCGTTCCATTACCCGCGATCTGAATGTCACCTTCAGCACCTGGGACCCGCTGGCCACAGACATTGATGCAACCACCGATGGCTACTTTGCGTTCCAACGCAGCATTGTTGATGCGGTGCTCAGGTGTCTGCCGGAACACCCGGAGCAATAGCCACATGCAGCCTCGCCGTGCCCCAGGCGGAATGGCGAGGGTTCAACCCGCCATTCCCGGAAGCCACAGCACAATGGATGGGAACAGGATACACAGCACCAGCCCTGTCACCTGCAACGCAACAAAGGGAATAATGGACCGATAGATCATTCCGATACTGACATTGCCTTCTGCAATGCCCTTCAGATAAAACAGGGCATAACCAAACGGAGGTGTGAGAAAGCTTGTCTGCAGGTTAATGGCAACAAGAATTGCGAACCAGAGCATAAGCCCCGCGCCATCCACCCCGGCAAACTCCAGCCCTTCCACTACAGGCAGTAACAGTGGCAGCACAACAAAGCTGATCTCGATCCACTCCAGAAAGAAGCCAAGAACGAAAATCAGCCCCATCAGCAGCAACAGCAACCCATAAGCTCCCAGGCCAGTACCGGTAATAATTTCGACAATCATATCGGCGCCGCCCAGACGTTTGAAAATGGCGCTGAAGCAGGTAGCACCAATAACCACAAACAGAATCATGGCGGACGTTTTTGAGGTGTCCCGGCAAACACTCCTGAGCACCTCAAGATTCAGCTGCCGCAAGCCCAGAGCCAGAAGCAGTGAGCCAGCAGCGCCAATCGCCGCCGCCTCCGTGGGCGTTGCAATGCCCGCCATAATGGAACCGAGTACTGCGGCAATTAACACCACCGGGCCCACCAGATCTCTGGCCAGGGCTATAGCCAAAGGCGAATGACTCTCGGCCAGATGGGCGTCTTCCCCCTCTTCTGCCAGGGGAGCCCATTCCGGCTTCAACCAGGAAATCGCCAGCAGATACAGTGTGTACAAAGCACCCAGCAACAACCCGGGTATAAGGGCAGCCTTGAACAAATCGCCCACTGACAGGTTCATAATAGAACCCATCAAAACCAGCATAATCGAAGGGGGAATCAGAATGCCCAGAGTGCCTGATGCTGCAACAACACCATAGGCTATTTCCGGTTTGTAGCCCTGCCGGGTCATAACCGGCAAGGCAAGCATGCCCAGCATAACCACAGAGGCTCCGATAATGCCGGTGCTGGCAGCCATGATAACGCCCAGAATGGCAACCGATATGGCCAGCCCTCCACGCACATTCCCAAACAGGCGCTGCAATGTGAGCAGCAGATTCTTTGCCACCCCCGATCGTTCCAGCATCAGCCCCATAAACACGAACAGCGGCACAGCAATAAGCAGCCAGTTTTCTATCACGCCGCCAAAAATACGGGACGACACCGTCCCCAGAAATACCAGGGGCACGCCGCCAATAAAGGCAAAAACAATCCCCAGGCCACCCAGAATAAAGGCAACCGGGTACCCTGAAAAAATGCCAACAAGTAGCGACACTACCATCGCGATAGCAAGGCCATATTCTTCAATCATTTGCCCTGCTCCGATACATCAAGTTGGGGGTCCAGTAACCGGGCCAGACGGTCAAATATCTGCCCAAGCGCACTGACAGCCAGCAGAACCAGACCTGCGGGCAAAGCACCTTTGATCAGATAACGGTCAGTCAATCCTCCATAGTTGGAGCGTTCACCAGAGATAAACGACATTTCAACAAAATGGCGGGAATACCAGGCAACCAGTAAACAGAAGGGGATAAGCAATATCGCGTGGCCCAGAATATCTACCCAGTATTTGCCGGCCGGGCTGAACCTTGCGTAAAACATGTCCACACGTACATGGGTATTGGAGTGCAGAGCGTAGCTACCGCCAATCAGGGTTAGCAGCCCAAACAAGTGCCACTGCAGTTCAATAATTGAATTGATGGTGATGGCATGGCCGAACAGCAGAGTTTCACTGCTCCACTCCGCCAGCTGGTTCAGCCCTGCGGCATTCATTGCTACCGCGGTAAGCACCACCAGAATAACAGCCACAACCAGCCAACTGCTGATCCTGCCGAGCCACTCACCAATGGCTATAAGTGGCCTGGACAGCCGCATAAGAAACAACGCAAGGCCTCCTGGCCGGGTACCACCCGGTGTCGGAGCCCCCGCATTCTCAGTCTTTGATGTCATAGTGCTTGTGCAACCAGTGAAGAGTTGAAGAAATGAGGTGCTTGTTTTTGTGTGGCAAGCACCTCACGCCGGCCTGCGGGAATTAATCCCGGGGAATGGCCTGCAGCTCGTACCAGTCGTTCACCAGCTTGGTGTGCTCCATCAACGACTCATAAGCTTTCTTGAAGAGCGGATTGTTTTTCTTCTCGTCGGCAAGCACCTCTTCCCAGCCCTGGCGCAGCTTCTTCAGCACCTTGTCCGGGAAACGCTTAACCTGAACGCCCTTGTCTTCCAGCTTCACAATCACACGCATCTGCTCTGGCGGTGCAACAGCCATAGACCACTGAAGGGTTGCTCTGCACGCCGTTTCAAACTTCGCCTTGGTGGCGTCATCATACTCATTCCAGACATCTTTATTGATGATGAAAGAGAACCAGCTTGCAGACTGGTGCCAACCGGGGAAGTAGTAATACTTGGTGATCTCATCGAAGCCCATCAACTGATCAACCTGCGGGATGGAAAACTCCGTTGCATCAATACGGCCCCGGTCCAGTGACAGGTAAATCTCGCCCCCCGGAATCAGCTGGGTCGAAGCACCGTATTTATTGAGCACCTTGGCCCCCAGGCCAGATATACGGATCTTCAGGTCTTTAAAGTCATCAATGCTATTGATTTCCTTGTTGTACCAGCCGCCGGTTTCCTGAGGCGAGATAAAGCAAGGCAGTACCTTCACGTTGTACGGGTCGTAAGCACTTTGCAGAATCTCGGTTCCTTCACCTGCCCACATCCACGACATAAATGCTTCCGGGGTCGGGCCAAATGGCAAGGCACCATACAGGTTAGTGACCGGCACGGTGCCAGCCCAATAACCAATCCAGTCCCAGCCAGCGGGGATGGCGCCGGACGATACCGAGTTGAACACTTCAAACCCCGGCACCAGATCGCCCGGATTGTGTACTTTCAGCTTTATTTTTCCATCGGTTACTGTGGACAGTTCGTCAGCAAAACGTTCGGCACCTGCGCCGATGAAGATATTGGTATTAAAGGTACTGGCAACATCCAGTTTGGATGGTCCGTCGGCCTGAACAGCGGTTGAGAGTGCCAGCGCGGTAAAACCAGCACCCAGCACAGCGGGTAAATGCAACTTCTGACTCATGGTTTCTCTTCCTTTGTTGTTTGCACTTCTTTATGGGTGATCGAAACATGAAACCAGGGAGCGAATGCTTTGTTCGCCCCGTTTTTCCTGTCGTGCAGATCTTTTTCGAGTAGCCCTCACTGATACATTCCGGACATACATTGACGGCCTTTGCCGAACAACATTCGCTTATATTTTTATTAATCCCATTGAGTCTAGTCAGTAACCACCTTGACAGCCAATGCGCACATGCGCACATTGTTTGTGCATTAATGCACAAGGCAAACAATAATGATGAACTGGCAGGATCTGCAGATATTTCTTGAAGTGGCGCGTACGCAACGCCTGAGCGATGCCGCCCGCCGGCTAAATATGGACCACTCAACAGTCTCCCGCAGAATCCGGCGATTCGAGGGGGAACTGAATACACAGCTTTTTGAGCGGAGTACTCAAGGTTACCGGCTTACGGTGGCAGGGGTACAACTGCTGGAATTTTCAGAGCGTATGGGGCATGAGGCCACCGGGGCGCTGGAAAACATAAGAGACCAGAACCTGCAGTTAAGTGGCGCTATCCGGCTGGGCGTTACTGAGGGGTTTGGTGCGCATGTTATTACACCACTACTCAGTGCGTTTACTGCTCAGCACCCGGAGGTGTTTATTGAACTACTGGCCTTGCCAAGAGTTGTAAGCCTGAGCCGGCATGAGGCCGACCTTGCCATTATCATTGACCGGCCAGTCAATAAGGAAATGGTTGTTTCCCGCCTGTGTGATTACCGGTTAAAACTCTACGGCCAGAAACACTACCTGCAAAAGCAGGCCGCCATCACATCAAAAGACGCACTGGTTCATTTACCTATGATTGGCTACGTTGACGACCTGGTATTCAGTAACCAGCTCTGTTATCTCGACCCACTGATGACCAGCCTGCCAAGCCGCCCGGCATTTACACTCCGGAGCACCAGTATCATCACCCAACTTCATGCGGTACGTGCTGGCATGGGGCTGGCTATACTCCCCTGCTTCATGGCGTCGCAGCAACCAGATCTTGAGGTTGTACTGGAGGGCGAGGTGGATGTAGTTCGATCATTCTGGATTGCAGCCCGTTCCGAGCAACGGGAACTGCTCCGGGTACGACTACTCTGGCAGTTTCTACGCCAGGCCATCGCGATTAATCAGGGTTTCCTGATGGGCGAACCCGATACCGGGTTGCAGATACCTACTTTCTGACCCAGCGATCATCAACCTGAATGTACTGCCCCTCAGGCGTTTTCTCGACCGCTTTCTTACCCGCGACCGTCTCTACCTTGGTAACGGCAATGTTGTGTTTTTCCGCAATTTTCTGATAAGCCTTGCGCCGTGCATCATTAATTGCACTGACAATTTCCTGGGCTTTCTGGTCTGCCTTCACCACCGCCAGATAACCCGTTGGTGTTTCACCCACCAAGCCCTGGCTTTTTGCTGAATCAAGAGCACTCTTTGCTTCATCCAGGCTCATGGCCATGACGGGCAGCGCCAGGCTTAGTGTCAGAATCAGGGCGCTGAATCGCACGAGTAATTTCATAAAAACTCCTTAATAACCAACCATAAAATATGAAAACAATCAGAATAAGCCCTTGTCACTGAATAGCTCGTCTACATCTTTGTCGACTTTCACATAAATCTCATGCTGAATTTTAACATTCAGATTCACGGTAATCGGCTCCTTGGGGGCAGCCATCTGAACGGTTGGGGTGCAAGCCATCAGCAAGCCCCCCATGGTTATGCCCGCAAACAACGCTGACATACGCCGGGTAAACCCTGAACCAGATTGCGTCATATCGATGTGCTCCTTAGTTACCCTTTACTCTAACGGTTCATCCGAACTGTGCTCACGCTTTTGCAGCATTTTCCTGATGCGTTCGGCTACTGCGTCACTGACTCGGCCGCTTAACTGCAGGCTGGTAAGCAGCGCTGGAATATTTTCTTCAAGATTAACATTCAGCACCACTGGCTGGCCTTTGGCGACATTCGGGTTGTTGCCCTTCAGGTGCAGGTTGAGCACCAGGGTGCCGTCTTCATCGTAGGTGATACCGCTATTCAGTACCGAGTACTGAAAATTCTCAAGTGCCTGGGCAACCAGCTTCATGGAGGCATTCTGGCTGGCAAGTGCCTTCAGCCGCTCTGCCGTTATCTGTAGCCGGCCACCGGGTTTAAGGGCGTTAATATGGCCTTGTTTTATGCTGATTCCAGTGGCCGGATCAACCTGCAAAGGTACCGAGCCACTGAGCGTGCCAGTTCCTGCCAGCCCTTCGGCAGGATACAGCTTCAGAAGATGCGCAAGGCTGAGCTTATCCAGTTTGACCGGAAGGGTCACGGGTGCCTGAGCAAAATCCCAGGTTCCGGGCTGAATACGTAAGGCACCACCCAGCGCGCGCGAGTCAGCGCGTTGCAGTGTAAGTTGCCCGGTAGCCAGGTGGTCCAGTGGTGCCTCATAGCTCCCAGCCAGATGGACAGGGCCAACCGACAGCCCGGGGTTAACAGTGCCAACACTTAGCCCGGGGGTTTGCAGGCTGAACCGCCCGTTATTCAGAAGAACCTCTGCCGCGCCATTCATATCACTCCAGGCTGTACGATCATAAGTACCGCTCCAGTCTGCAAAGGACAGGTCTCCAGACCATTGAGCCGTCCCGTCCGTGGGCTTTCTGTAAGCAACATTTGCGCTGAGCTTGCCGCCCGATACGGTAAGCAGTGAGGGCCAGGCCGTAAGGGTGCGCGACAAGGCTTCCGCCCCCTGCTCGCCACTCATCTGCATTGAGCCATCAATCGTCAAAAGCCCGTTATACGGAGCCTTCAGAGCAAGGTTTATTGATGTTCCACTCTTGGCCGCAAGCGTGCCGGAGATGTCCGTGCGGATCAGATTACTGTCCAGCTTGCCGGTAAAGTGCCAGCGCTGGGGCAATAATTGCGGGTGCTGCACTCGCTTTGCGTTCACGCTAACTGGTCCACTCAGGTCAAGCTGGTCCAACTGTCCCTCTTTCAGGTTGTAACTGGCTTTCAGCGTAGTGTTTGCCAGATTTGCACGAAAACCATTCAGCCGCATTGTTTGTCCATTTGCTGCCGCTGACCCTGAGGCGGGTTGTAACGTGTCGGCTTCCAGAACCGCAGGCTCACCGAACGTCAGGGCTGCTCTGGTAGCACCCACCCAGCCAGTCATATTCATCTGCACACTCGGTTTCGTCAGCAACCAGCCGGCTGCGCCCAGTTCCGGCAAACCGGCACTTACCTGAGTACTGCCAAGCTGCACTGCCCATGGCGGTCCCAGGGCAACGGCAAGGTGCGAATCAATAGATATATCGGCACTGGCGCTATCACGACCACAACTGCGTAACACCACATTGAGTGGTAACAGCGTTGGCTCTGTGGCTGTTTCAGTAACGGGAATGCCGGGTGAGAGGGAGGCAGACGCCTTTCCGGGGCTGATAGACAGGGTGAGCGACTCGGGGCGTATCAGTGCAGGCACCTTACTCACCCACGCAGCCAGATGATTCAGCTCCAGCTCAGCTCTGAGCGTGTCCGGGTACAACCGGCCATGCCTGGTTTTCAGGGTAACATCGACACTACCGCTGATATCCCCAAGCCATGGCAACACCGCTTCAACATGCTGAACACGGATTTCTGAAGGCAACCAGGCGGGCAAGTCTGGCGGCCACTGGCCTGATTGAGAAGGTTCCGCTTCCGGCTGTTTACCGGGGTTAGTATGCCAGTTCAGCTTAAGACGACCTGCGGTCAGCTCTGTTAACTGCGGCTGCCATACTCCCTCGCCAAACCCCTGCCAGTCAGGCAGGCGCCAGCCGAGCGTCAACGCCTTAGCGTGCAGAACAATAGTCCGTGCAGGCTGAGACTGGGCGAGTGTGAGCGCCTGCACAGACACTCCGCTGAACGACAGATTCAGCCCCTGCCACTCCAGCGTTTCAATGCCATTCCGCTCCAGTGCTTCGGCCCACCAGTGGCGAAGCGTTAATGCGCCGAACACGATAACTACGGCAAGAAGCGAGAATACCCCCCAACCCAGGGGTTTCCAGGCAATGCGCATGATGGCTTTCTCCAGTTCGCCTCAATTTGCCCCGGTTTTCCCACGCCAATAACCGTCAGCTCACTCCGGGAATGCACTGGCCCTCCCCTGGCAATGTCTACTTCTCAGCCTCAGAATATTCAGGTCGTTTCTGTAGCCGAAACAGTATGCAGGCAACTGCCACAATGAACACACCCGAAAGGCCGAATGACAGGCCAAACCCGCTCACTCCAAGAATGGCACCGAATACGAGTGGAGCAAGAAAGTGCACAGCCCTGTTGGCCATCAGGCGCATCCCCAGGGCACCAGACCTTTGCTCTCGCCCGACACTCTCGGCCAGAACAACCATCGACAAAGGTTGCGTAAGGCCTCCACCCAGCCCCACCAGAGCAGATAACAACACAATAACCGGTGCATTACCGGCAAACCCCAGACACGTCAGGCCCAGCGACAGCGCACCCAACGCCAGAATGGTGGCTCTCTCACGCCCGCCCGAAACGGTGATAATCCAGGGAATAAATGGCCTTATGACCATGGAAACGCCAGACCTGACACTCACCAGCACACCGATCATCACAGCGCTCATTTCCAGGCTGTCCAGATACACGGGCAGATAACTGCCATAGATACCAAGGGCGAACATAGCCGCAACGGTAATAGCAATCGACACCTGAACGCCGCTGTTGTGTCGCATCAGTGAGGCCTGAGCGCGAAACCCCGCCTGCTTTCTGGTAACGGATATGCCCTGCTTTGCATCACCCGTCAGTGCCAGGCCTGCCAGCCCGCCCATCAGAACAAGACCGGCCATCACCAGAAACAGGTGACCAACACCACCCGCCCACTGAATCCATCCCCCTGCCAGCAAAGGGCCAACGACCTGCCCTCCGGAGAGCCAGGTTGAATACCAGCCAAAATAGCCTTCCAGTCTGGGGCCGGTTGCCAGTGATGAAATGGTGGTTTGCGCCGCCAGCACCATCTGGAGTTGCCCAAGCCCGATAAGAAGCTGGCCACTGATAAGGCCGTAATAACCCGGGAGTAGCTGCATCAACAGCAGGCCCGCTGCCATCAAAAGCGCGCCTGTAACCAGCGTGAACCTGCCACCACGACGGGCCACCACGCCCCCCAGTGGAATCGCCAGCAAAAAGGGCAGCAGATATT
>CAYUTG010000094.1:0-10190 GCA_964447555.1 uncultured Marinobacter sp. | reverse complement strand
CCATAAACAAACCTCAGTTGATAAAGCGTCCGAGCATATAAACCCCCGCGTAACCCAGGTTATAAGCTGCCAGAAGAAGCGCAAGATAGCGCATATAACGGCTGAAGGTCAGCCCCTCAATTTTACTCATGGCCACAATACCAGCTGCCGAACCAATGACCAGCAGCGATCCGCCCACGCCTACTGCGTAGGTCAGCCCCATCCATTCGCCGGGGCTCATAACAATCCCGGCCTTATGCAGCGCAGCTGTCAACGGAACGTTATCAATGACAGACGAGATGATGCCCATCAGATAATTGGCATACAGTGGCGGCAGCACATCGTAAATAGCCACAAACGAATCCAATGCATGTATTTCTTTGAGCATGCCAACCAGAAGCAGAATGCCGAGGAAGAACAGAAGCGTTTCGAATTCAATGGTCCGTATGTACTCCAGAATTGGATCGGTATCGTTGTCATCGCTCATGAAGTGGGAGGTCAGGAACATAACGGACAGGCCGAACAGAAAGGTCAGTACCGGTGGCACGCTAAACAGGGCATTGCCTGCAATGGTGCACAGTATGGTCAGCAGAAACAGGCCGCTGATCATGGCATCCACCGGGCGGATGTCTGTTTTTTCAGAGCGCAGGGACACAGTGCCGGTCAGCCCGCGCGAGAGGAACAGCGCCAGTATGAAAACGGTTATGGATGCAGGCACGGCCAGTGTAAGGAGCGTGAGTATATCCACCTTGTGATCAAGGAAAATCATCAGCGTGGTGACGTCGCCGGTAATCAGAGACACGCCTCCCGAATTAACGGCAAAAACAACCAGGGTGATGAACTGGATGCGTTTTTTTAATTCCAGATCGAGTGAAAGGATCAGCGAACAGGACACCAGTGTGGCAGTAATGTTGTCTGCCAGAGACGAGAAAATAAAGCAGAAAAGGCCTGTCAGAAACAGCAGTTTCCGTTCGCCTACCCGCCTTGGCATGATCAGGTAAATCAGGTTTTCGATCATGCCTTTCTTGTTCAGGTAGGCCACGAATGTCATGGCAGACACCAGAAATAACCACAACCCGGCTATTTCGGAAATGCTTTCAGAAAGGCCTGTGGAGGTCGCAACGGTTTCCCGTTCGCTTCCGCTGGCAAGAAACAAAAGAATCCAGCTCAGGGTACCAAGAAACAGCGTGACTTTAGCTTTGTTGATCTTGGTAACTTCTTCAAAAATAACACCGAGCAGTGCCAGAACGGCAAGAAAAATCAGAGTTGTATCCAGGGCAGACATTGGGAAAATCCCGTCAAGGTTTCAGAAATAAAGGCCGGAGTTGGCCAGAGAAAAATTCAGCTGCGGGATTTTAGACCTTTGAGCCCTGGCGGGCCACTGTTCGTAAATATCGGTTATGAGGTATATCATATCCGACCGTCCCCTGGTCGCCGTGATTGAAATTCACGATTTATTATTCCGACAAAAATCGGGATAATTGCGCCCAAACTCATACAGGAGGTAAGCGGTAGTGCTTTTTACCTTGCGCCCGCCACGCTTCCGAAGGCTTCTCTACTGATCGTGGGGGAGTGCACAGGTTCAATACTAGCTAGGGTATAAACCAATGGCCGTTAGACAGGCAGACGTAGTGCTGGTCGGAGGTGGTGTCATGAGCGCCACCCTCGGCATGATGCTTAAGCAGCTCGACCCGTCCCTCGACATCGTAATGGTGGAACGTCTTGATCACGTTGCCCACGAAAGCACGGACGGATGGAACAACGCGGGAACCGGGCACGCCGGAAACTGTGAACTTAACTACACTCCTCAGACAGACGATGGCGATGTTGTTATTGACCGGGCACTTCAGATTAATGCCCAGTTTGAGGTGTCTTTACAGTTCTGGTCCTACCTGGTTGAACAGGGCATGTTGCCTGCTCCCGAGAAGTTTCTTCACAGAACACCTCATCAAAGTTTTGTCTGGGGAGAGCACGATGTCGCGTTTCTGAAGCGCCGCTTTGAGCGCATGAAAGCCCATCACCTGTTCAGGGATATGGAGTATACCGAATCCCCTGAAGAGCTTGAAAAGTGGATGCCGCTGGTTGTAAAACACCGCGATCCATCTCAGCGTGTTGCTGCAACCCGTGTAAAGCACGGCGCAGATGTGGATTTCGGCTCGCTGACACGCAGCATGGTGGAATACCTGGAAGCCCAGCCAGGGTTTGAGCTGATGCTTAACAGCCCGGTGCATTACATTGACCAGCGTGATAACGGCCGCTGGAAGGTTCGGGTAAAAAACCAGAAAACCGGTGTGCTGACCAAGCTTGAGGCTGGTTTTGTATTCCTGGGCGCTGGCGGCGGGGCTTTGCCTCTGCTGCAGAAGTCCGGTATTGATGAAGCGCGCGGCTATGGTGGTTTCCCGGTGAGTGGCCAGTGGCTGGTCTGCCGGAAGCCGGAAGTGGTGCAACAGCATCATTCAAAGGTATATGGCAAAGCGCCCATCGGTGCTCCTCCCATGTCGGTACCACACCTGGATACCCGCATCATCAATGGCGAGCCGGCACTGCTGTTCGGCCCCTTCGCGGGTTTCACTACCCGTTTTCTGAAAGAGGGTTCCATGTTTGACCTGTTTGGCTCGGTCAAATTCGGTAATTTGCGCCCGATGCTGTCGGTGAGCAAGAGTAATATGGACCTTACCCGCTATCTGATTGGAGAGGTATTCCAGTCGCACGCAGCCCGTATTGAATCGCTGCGTAACTTCTTCCCCGATGCGAAAGAAGAGGACTGGACACTGCAGGTGGCAGGCCAGCGCGTGCAGATCATCAAAGGCGTTGAAGGTGGCGGTGGCAAACTCGAGTTTGGTACGGAGATCGTTGCCTCGAAAGATGGAACATTGGCAGCACTGCTGGGGGCTTCGCCAGGCGCATCAACAGCAGCCAATGCCATGTTGACCGTTCTGGAGCGCTGCTTCCCTGAGCGGGTGGCAAGCGCCGAGTGGCAGGAGCGCCTGCGGATGCTGGTGCCTTCTTACGGGCAATCACTGGTTGAAGATGAAGAGCTGCTGACCCGGGTGCGGGAGCGGACGCTGGCAACCCTGAAGCTGGCCTGATATTACCAAACGGTAAAAAAACCTGAAAACACGACAGACACCGGCATCAAGCTCCGGGGGCTGTCGTGTTTTTTTGTTTATAAGGCGTGGTACTTGCGTATCGTCCGGGTGAGTGTAGGGTATGACACATACCCCTCATTGCTGGGAGATAACAATGGTTGACGAACAACCCGTTGGCGCCCGGGACGGCGCTGAGCTGTTCATAAAGGCACTGGAACGTGAGGGCGTGAAGTACCTGTTTGCGGTGCCCGGTGAGGAAAACCTGGACCTTCTGGAAGCACTGAGAACATCCAGCATTCAGTTGGTACTGAACCGCCATGAGCAAGCGGCCGGTTTTATGGCTGCAACTTACGGCCGGCTGACCGGCGAGGTGGGTGTTTGCCTCTCAACACTGGGGCCGGGCGCCACCAACCTGATGACGGCCGCTGCCTACGCTCAGCTTGGGGCTATGCCCATGATGATGATTTCCGGACAGAAGCCGATCAAGTCATCGAAGCAGGGTATGTTTCAGATTCTGGATGTGGTCGATCTGATGCGCCCCGTTACCAAATATACCCATCAGATCAGTAACGCCAACACCATACCGGCCAAAGTCCGGGAGGCGTTCAGGCTGGCCATGGAAGAACGCCCGGGGGCGGTCCACCTGGAGTTGCCGGAAGACATTGCTGCCGAGGTGCCTGCGCCCGATACCCATATCTTCCATCCCAGTGATGCCAGGCGGCCAACCGCAAGTACTAAAAGCCTGGATGTGGCCTGCGACATGCTGAAAAAGGCCAGATACCCATTGATTATGATTGGTGCCGGAGCCAACCGTAAACGTGTTTCCCGGGCATTGATTAACCTGGTGGATACCACGGGCATTCCTTTTTTCACCACACAAATGGGCAAAGGTGTGGTTGATGAGCGCCACCCCCGGTATCTGGGGAATGCGGCCCTGTCATCAGGAGATTTTCTGCACTGCGCAATTGATCATGCCGACCTGGTGATCAACGTGGGGCACGATGTTGTAGAGAAGCCTCCATTCTTTATGGTGCCCGGTGGTAAGCAAGTGATTCATGTAAACTTTAACGCGGCCGATGTCGACCCGGTCTATTTTCCGCAACACGAAGTGATTGGCGATATTGCGAACAGTGTTGACTACATTGCTGAACACTGTGGTGACTGCCCGCGCCATGATCTGACCCGGTTCATGGAGGTAAAGCAGGCGGCCGACAAACACCTGGAAGACCGGTGTGAGGACAGCCGGTTTCCAATCATTCCACAGCGCATTGTGCGCGACGTGCGCCAGGCGGTTCCGGAAGACGGCATTATCGCGCTGGATAACGGCATGTATAAGCTCTGGTTTGCCCGGAACTACCCCGCCTACGATAACAACACTGTGCTGCTCGACAACGCTCTGGCCTCTATGGGAGCGGGCCTGCCCAGTGCCATGATGGCCGCCATGCTGTATCCGGATCTTAAGGTTATGGCCATTTGTGGTGATGGTGGCTTTCTGATGAACAGCCAGGAGCTGGAAACCGCCGTGCGCCTGAAGCTGAATCTGGTGGTGCTGATTATCTGCGACCAGGCCTATGGCATGATCAAGTGGAAGCAGAGAACCGATGGTTTTAACGAATTCGGGCTGGATTTCAATAACCCGGATTTCGTGAAATACGCGGAGGCATACGGCGCGTGCGGGCATCATGTTAATCGTACCGAAGCGCTGCAGCCAACCCTGGTACAGGCTTTTAAAGCCGGCGGCGTGCACCTGGTGAGTGTGCCGGTGGATTACAGCGAAAACCATCGCGTATTTAATGAGGAATTGGCAGAGTTAACCCGTAAACTTTAATACGTGTATCGTCCGGAACCTGTAGAGCCTGCTAAAAGAGGATTAGTGGTAATGCGTCGTTTACTGGTCAGAGTTGTACTTCCCGTTGTCACCCTTGCTCTGATGGCGGGCTGCAGCAAGCCTGAAACGCCACAGGAAGTTGCTGCTGCTTTCTGGCAAGCCATGGCTGACAACGACGCCGACGATGTTGTCACCTTCTCCACGCTCTCAGACACCGCCGGGTTTGATGGGTACGGGCGCAACTGGGCCAACGCGGTGCCCTCATTTGGCCGGGTGGTGATTGATGGCAGCCAGGCAACCATTGTTACCCGTTTGCCGGCAGACACGGGGCCAGAAGGTGAGCGTCTGGAGCTGACGACTTATCTTACCCGGCCGCAGAACCAGTGGCTGGTGGATTACCAGCGCACCGGAGATGTCATCCTCAACCCCTCCCCGTTTGACGGCCTTATGGGCGAGTTGGACCGGTTAAAAAAGCGCCTGTCTGAACGCTGGTCATCGTCTTCCGATAACCTGGAGGCGAGCATGAACGCGCTTGCCCGTGATTTTGACGCCTATTCCGATGCGATGAGCCGGCAGGCAGAAGAGGCGGTAGAGGCGTTTGGTGAATCCCTTCAGAAAGCGATGAAGGATCTTCAGGAGTCCATTGAAGATGCCCTGGAGAACAGTACCGCCCCCACCCAGGATGACAAGGTGATTCTGGAGCAGGCTGCGCAGGAACTGGGCAATAAAGCACGGGCGCTGAGCAAGCCGACTATGGCATCTCTTAGTGACGCCAGCCACGCTCTGGCTGAAACCGGGGAGCGGCTCACCCATCTGAGCCGCAAAACCTTGCGCGAACACCAAAGCGAGTGGGAGCAAAAGTTGTCAGATATCCGGGATGACACAGAGGCATTTTTTGCCGATTTACACCAGCGGTTCAGCGCTGAGGGTTAGCCGGTCAGGCCTGCTCCGAAGCGCCCCGTAACATGGCTCTCAGTAACTCCTCTGCATCAAACTTGGTCAGTGCCTCATTGGCCCCGACCTGGTTGGCATAGCTCAGGCTCATTTCGCTGTTCAGAGAGGTGTGCAGAATAACGTAGGGCTGTTTCAGGGCCGTATTATCCCGAACATTAAACGTCAGCTCGTAGCCGTCCAGTCCGGGCATTTCTATATCACTGACCAGTATGTCAATGGGCTTTCCGGTGTCATGCCCTTTCAGCAATACCTGCAGAGCGTCGTCTCCGTTGGAGGTAACCTGGTAAGAAATATCTTTGCTGTCCAGTACATCGGATAACTGTTTGCGGGCCACGTGAGAGTCATCGACCAGCAGGATGTTCAGAGATCTGAGCGTTTCACTCTGTACATCTGTGAGCATGACCTCCTGGGCATCCAACGATTCCGGATACACCTTTGCCAGCAACAGTTCCACATCCAGTAGCTGAATAATGTCACCGTCAACATCCAGCAGACCGGTCACAAAGGCCTTGTTGCCCAAAGCGCGGGGTGGGGGCATAACCTGCTTCCAGTCCGTTTCGATAATCTGCTGAACACCTCGCACCAGAAAACCGATTTCCTGGCGCTGAATGTCGGTAATAATGACCGAACCATTAGCCCGCTCTTTCTCAGTCAGCGGCGGGTAGCCAACAGCGGCCGCCATATCAATTACCGGTACGGCTGTGCCACGGAATGTTGCAGTACCTATCACAGCGCGATGGCTGTGGGGCAGCCTGGTTAAATGCATAAGCGGCAGAATTTCCCGGATCTTCAGGGTGCCAATACCAAACAACTGACTGTCAGATAGCCGGAACAACAGTAATTTCTGCAATTGTTTCGCTTTGCTGGACATAACACCGCCTTGTCAGAGAAGTAACAAAAAACTGGCCGTAAAGAGAGTGCCGGGCGTATCAGGCGCTACACTGAAACATAATATAACTGCATCTGAACGGCTTGGTAGCCCTCGCCCGTTAAGGGCGAGTGTCGATATCGACTACCGTTAAACGATAGAGTATCAGGCCTGATTAATGGATGGGAGCGTGAAATGGGTAACGTTATGATCTTGCATCGACCACAGTTACCGCGCCGCATTATGGTGTTGTGACCAATCTGACGCTCTCTGAAGGGCAGTTCATTGGTGCTGGTAACCCGGCGCTGACTTTTATTGATGCCAGCGCCGCCTGGGTGACCGCTGATTTCCGGGAAAACCAGTTGCGGAACATGGAGCCTGGCGATACCGCGCACCTGCTGTTTGACGCACTTCCGGGCGAGATTTTTGAAGGTCGTGTACAGAGTGTGGCCTGGGGGATTGATCCCGGGCGGTCCAGCCAGGGTGGTTTGGTTGTGAATCAGCCATCCAGCCGCTGGTTTGAACCCGCACGACGGATACCGGTGCGTATTGAACTGAACGGTGGTATGGAAGACTGGCCCCGGCAAGTGCGGGTTGGCGGCAAAGTAGATGCGGTTGTTTTTACCAGCGGAACCGGTAACCCGATTGCATGGCTCGCCCGGGCATTTCAGCGTGTTCGGTCCTGGGCAAGTTACCTGCATTAAGGGCTGCTTATGTATGTAACCCCGCGCCCCAATGTTGACGAGGACCCGCTTTACGCCGTTCGTTTTGGCGTTACCGGCGCGCTGGCCTACGCTGCCATCCCACTTTTTGATCCGGCGCTGCCGCCCATCATTGCCGCGCTGCCCGTGGGGTTGATTGCGGCACAGCGCAAAGCGTTTAACCCGGTTACGGCCATTGCCGGTCCCATTGCCCTGATTGTACTGGTGTACATCATGACATGGCTGGTCGAACTGCTGCGGCCATGGTGCTGGTGTTTCCAACCCGCCGGGCGGTGCTTTTTGAAGCGAATCAGCGCATACGGGCCACGTTCTACGGCAGTGCGGTAGCCA
This sequence comes from uncultured Marinobacter sp., assembly GCA_964447555.1. Taxonomy (GTDB): domain Bacteria; phylum Pseudomonadota; class Gammaproteobacteria; order Pseudomonadales; family Oleiphilaceae; genus Marinobacter. The sequence goes on along the minus strand of CAYUTG010000094.1, from coordinate 2,420 downwards.
TTCCGGTACTCTGGCTGTTCACCCTGTCGCCCCACCTGCCAATACTACTGGGGCTTATCTTTCTCGGTGGCCTGTGGCTTGGCAGCAAAATGCTGAACGGCCCGCACCCCAGCATGGTTTACCAGTATGCGTTTTCTGTTGCCTTGGCACTGATCGCCGGAGCGCTTTCCACCCAGGACGCGGGTTATGCCATCCTCACCCGGGTGGTTCTGACATTAACCGGCGCTTTTGTTGCCGCCTTTCTTGTGGCGTTGCTGGACGCCCTGACAGGCTGGCTTGGTGACGCTGGGCCTGGCGATTGATAGGATCGCTCTGGCTCAGCAAATGAAGACAGGCCAGCCGAACGTCAGCCAGCCATGGATTCGCGCATGGCTTTAAGGCCCTTGGCCCAGCGCAAGAGTTCATCCAGCATGGTCACCGCAGATTTATCAATCAGGTGGTTGGACTGAAACACGCCCGCCTCATCAATAAGCTGGGAGACCATCGGCACCATGACCCCTTCCATAAGCGGCATCATCTTCAGCGTGGTGACCTGCAGCTTGGTCCCCTGAGCCGCACGTATGCCCCCGGAAGCTCCTCCGTAGCTGACAAAGCCACAAGGTTTGTAGTTCCATTCCCGGTAAACATAATTGAGCGCATTTACCAGTGAGGGTGGTGGGGTGTAATTGTATTCGGGCGTTACGAACACATAAGCATCGGCCGCCGACACGCTTTCGCTCCACGCCTTAGTGTGGGCATTCTGATACTTCTGCTGAACCGGGTGAATGGGCTCGTCATAAACCGGCAGGTTAAAGTCCGCCAGATCAACCAGTTTCACATCAAACCCACCATGGCTGGCGGCAAACTCGTGAAACCAGCTAGCCACAGCGGGCCCGACCCGGCCGGGCCTGGTGGAGCAGATAATAACGTGTAGTCTGGGAAGCATAGGTTCGTTTCCTTTGTGGTTGTGTGGCTTGTGACGGTGTAAAAGGGTGTGGATCGGATTATCTTTTGACCGCACGGTAATATAGCGTAGCAGGGCTCTGGCGCGGCTTAAACATTGGCTCTTAAATCACTCAGCGTGACCATCAGCATCATTGGATCGAGCGGAGAAGGGTTAAAGCCCAACCGCTGATAAAAATCTTTAGCCGACTCCGACAGGGCATGAACCACCATGCCCCGAATACCGATGGCATCCGCCGCCTGGATAACCCGCAATCCAGCGTCGCGAACCAGGGCGCGGCCCAACCCTGCGCCTTGATATGAACGATCAATGGCCAGCCGACCAAGTACCACAACGGGGATCGGGTCTGGCATGTTCCGTTTGAAGCGCCCGGAGGTATGGTTCGCAACCACGGCACCAGACGCCAGGGCGTAATAGGCTTTCACCTGATTACCCTCACACACCACAAAGGTGCGGGATGCGCCACTGGCTTGATTCTTCAATGCACGGCGTTTGAGCCAGTAGTCCAGACTGGGCTCCGTGGAATCGAAGTTTTCCGTGTCGTGTTCAGGCCCAATGGGTGTGGGCGCTGATAACGTCATTCCGTATCCCAGGGTGCAGGGGCTTGCATGGTTTTACGCAATCGCTCATTCGGTTTTGGCGGCAGATCCAGTTGTTCAAGGAACGCCTGATATGCCTCCGGCGTTACCGAGATGACGGCCTGATCCAGAATAGCTTCCTCGGCGGCAATACGAGCCGCTTCAAGCACGAACTCGGTACGATTTTTCCCCCGGGCCCTGGCGGCGCGATCAATCAAGCCGCGCTCTTCAGGCTTGATTCGAATGTTCAGGGTTTCACGCTTGGGTTGGTCAGTGTTTGCCGAAATCATGGTGAGGTTCCTCTATTGGTGGTTCTAAGCATAGCAAGGTGTACTGTTGATGTCATTACAGATGGGGCGGTAACAATCATTCATGCTTCGGTGAGGAGCACGATGGCGCTGAAGTATTCATCTCCTGTGAAGCAGAGGCTGGCTGAAAAGCATGGTGTTAACTCATTGCTGAAACCGACTATGGCTGGCGCCTCAGGATCGTTTTTGTTTTCAAGGATGGGGACATACTGCTGAAAACGGTTTACAGCCGATTTCCATTCGTCTGCAAAAGTCTCTCATTGAGGACTTCAAGATGATTGCTGAAATCAACGGTATTGGTTATCAGCCCCTCATTCGCCAGGTGCTTAAGCGGTTTGCGGATTCAGAAAAGCGCCGAATTCTGCGTGAGAAATCTGCTGACATGCGCGTCTTGGATGACGACAATCACCATGATCCTGATAATGGAGATAACAAAAGGGCTTACGGTTGATTGTGAACTAACGGCTAGGGGAGATGTGCGGTTACTGCAACATGATCGGTAGTCCCCTAGTCCAGGACCTTCTCGAAACCCTGGGTCTGGAAGGAAAGCGCTGGATGTTTCCGGAGTGGTTGACATGTCGTTGATACTTC
>CAYUTG010000093.1:0-10359 GCA_964447555.1 uncultured Marinobacter sp. | reverse complement strand
GCCTACCTGTTTACACACACTTGTCGGTAGTCCCTCCGATTAACACGGCGATTATGCTCTATAAATTACTACCCGGCCTGCTTTGGCTACAAGGATATACCGCCCAGACCCTGAAACGGGATGTGGTCGCAGGCCTGGTGATCGGCGTGATGCTGATTCCCCAGAGCATGGGGTATGCCGTGCTTGCGGGCCTGCCGCCAGAGTTCGGTCTGTATGCCTCTATTTTCCCGCCGTTGCTATACGCGCTTCTGGGCACATCCAATAAAATTTCTATCGGGCCGGTGGCGCTTGATGCCATTCTGATTCTGTCCGGGCTCAGTGTGCTTGCAGAGCCAGGGTCCGATCAGTACCTGCAATTAGCGGTGGAACTGACGTTGCTGGTTGGCTTGATTCAGTTTCTGTTCGGGGTGCTGCGATTCGGGTTTATCGTCAACTTTCTGTCGTACCCGGTGGTGATCGGCTACACCTCTGCCGCTGCGCTTATTATTATTGGCAGCCAACTGCAGAGCCTCACGGGCATGCATGTGGACAGCGCCAACGTGGTGGATCTTGTTTATCAACTGACCACCCATGTCGGAGACTGGCACAGCGTTACCGTTGCTATTTCAGTAGCCTGCCTGATGTTTATTTACGCCTGCAAACGCTGGGCTCCCAAACTGCCCAATGCATTAATTCTGCTTGCAGGCACCATGCTGCTGTCAGGGCTATTTCACGCCGGGCAGGCAGGGGTCGATGTTATCAGTTCTGTGCCACAGGGCTTTCCCTCCTTACAACTGCCACATATTGATATCAACAAACTGGGTGACTTGCTGCCGGTTGCGTTTACGGTGGCATTGATGGGCTTTGTGGGGGCAATTTCAATCTGTAAGTCTCAGGAATCCCCCAGAGACAAACGCAGTGTACAGCCGAACCAGGAATTAATCGGGCTGGGGATAGCCAATGCGGTGGGCTCACTGTTCCGCAGCTTTCCTGTATCGGCCAGCTTTTCACGCAGCGCCGCCTTTCGCGAGGCGGGCGGGCTTACCCAGATATCGGCCATTATCTCTTCAGCACTGATTGCAATAACCGTGCTTTTCCTTACCCCGCTGTTTGCCGACTACCCCTTACCCAAAACGGTTCTGGCATCCATCATCGTGATGTCGGTGCTGAGCCTGTTCAAACACAGGGAAATGAAAACGCTGTTCCGGCAGGACAAGAAGGAATTTCTGATTCTGCTGGTAACCTTCTTGTTTACGCTGATGCTGGGCGTGCAGCAGGGCTTGCTGGTAGGTGTGGTGGTGTCACTGGTACTGGTGATCTACAACAGTGCCACTCCACACATGACCGAGTTGGGCAAAATTGACGGAGAAGACCTTTACCGGAACATTAACCGCTTCGAACGTGTAAGCGTGCGCAAAGACCTGCTCATTTTCCGCTTTGATGCGCCGCTGTACTTTGCCAACAAGGATTACTTCACCAGCCAGCTATACAACCTGATAAAACGCCGCCCCGAAGGGGCGCTGAAGGCCGTCATACTGGACGCACAAGCCATAAGCAGCATTGATAGCACCTCGCTGCGCATGCTGGAAAGTGTGATTGAAAACCTGCGGGAGCAGAACATACAGTTCTATATGGTTAGTCTGATTGGGCCGGTACGCGACACGCTTACGCACTCCGGGCTGGGAACACACGCACTGAAAGAGCACATGCTTCCCCAGGTAACCGATGCCGTGCTGCACATTGATGAGGGCATCCGTTCACGCGTGTCCATCGCGGAACAGACCAATATTGGCAAAACCAGAAGGCGTTAAGCTGCCCGGGTTTCGCGCTCAATGGCCGCTGGCCCACCGGCTGCCAGCACGGCCGCCCCCAGAACACAGACCGCCATAGTGAGTACAATCGGCAACAGGGTGCCACCCGCCAGCGCCGTCGAAAGCGCACTTACCCCACCAGCAATGGTGAACTGGGAAGCCCCGAGCATAGCCGCAGCAGTTCCCCCCAGTTGCGGGAAAAATTCCAGCGCATTCGCCATATTATTGGGCACAATGGCCCCCATGAACCCTACCGCCGCAATAATACAGGCCGCAATAACCCAGTAAGGCGCGCCGGCCCAGGCACAGATCACCAGCACAATAACGGCAACCGTCTGAAGAAATACGCAGGCCCGAAGTATCCGCACAGACTGGTAACGGTTGAGCAACCGCCGGTTGAAGAGGTTAAGGCCTGCCATGGTGACTATATTAGCGGCAAACAGTATCGAGAAGGTGGCGTTTGAGAGCCCGAACCACTCCTGGTAGATAAAGGAAGCATGGGTGATAAAAACCAGCATGGCACTGAAACACAGCGCCTGTATTCCCACAAAACGCATGGTTACGCGGTGCCGAAGCACCAGCCCGTAATTGGTAATCAGTGTGGACACAGGCGTATGGACTTTTGGCCGGGGAGGCAGGCGGCGAAACAGCACAAAGTGCAGAACAATCGCCAGCAGCACTCCGTAAGCCGTCAGCATCAGAAAAATTGAATGCCATTCGCTGAAATAGAGTAGTGTTGAACCTATGGAGGGTGCCGCTGCAGGGGCAATAAACATAACCAGGCCAATGAGCCCGAACAGGCGTGCGGCATCCTGGCCGTTGGTCTGGTCACGGACAATAGCAGGAACAGACACCGCGCAAAAAGCACCACCAATGCCCTGAATAACCCGCCACCCGAGCATTTCAGGAAGTGTTTCTGCCTGAGCAACCAGGAAAGCTGCACAAGAGAAAACCGCCAGCCCGGTGAACAGAACCTGCTGCCGGCCATAGCGGTCAGACAGGGGGCCGCCCAGCAATTGCGCAAGCCCAAGCGCCGCGACATAAACGCTCAGCGTCAGGCCAACCTGGCCATGCCCTGTGCTCAGGCTGTCGGCAATTTCGGGAAATGCCGGCAGGTAGGCATCAAGTGCCAGCGGTCCCAGCGCGACGGTCATGCCTAGCAAAATAGCAAGCTGCAGGTTCGATAACGGCGTTGTATTCAAACCGGGTTACCCTGGCAAGTCATGAAACACCTCAATTCGTTAGGGAGCTTATTACCTGGCAGTCTACAGCATTAGCGCAAAATACACTCGCGGCTCAGAGACTGGCTCAGCTCACGGCGCTTACGCCGCAGGCTGTTGCCTTTGCTATTACTATAGCCTGCTCTGAGCTGAGACTGTATGTGTGCCAGTTTACGGCGGTAGCCTGCGCAGGTGCGCTGCTGTTTCGCGGCATGCTTTTCTTTGGTTTTTTTACGGGCGGCGCCAGATGTCCGATCAGATGAGAGCATAGTCTGCACCTGCTTATGAACCCTGGAAACGCGCCGTTGCTGCTGAAGATTCATTGCCATGGGCGCCGTTACCGGGGCGGCCACTTCAACGGGACGGACAGGTTTATCGGGGGGTGGTGTGTCTGTGAAATGGACAACACCCCGGGTGTCTGTCCAGGTATAAATACCGGCAACAACCGGCGAAGAAAAAACGAATATCAGCATGGCAACAGCCATCATCCCTGGCATAAAAACCCACTCCCTGTGGTCACGTTTATTGCCGGGGCAGTATAACGATTCCCGCAAGGAGTGTAAGGCGCAAGCAGGCTGTTTACTGATCCAGCAGTTCAATCCAGTGTTGCACCGGCACCTGGGATTTGCTCTCAAGGTGCATCTGGCAGCCGATATTGGCTGTGACAATCTGATCGGGGTTATCCACGGTCAGCGCGGTGAGTTTGTTGTCCAGTAATGTCTGGCTCATTTCCGGCTGCAGAATAGAGTAGGTGCCTGCAGAGCCACAGCACAGGTGTTTGTCTTTGGTGGCCGCCAGGTTGATACCAGCTTTGGTCAGTACCTGTTCTACCACGCCGTTTTGTTGCATGGCATGTTGCAGCGTGCAAGGGCAATGGAAGGCTACTTTGCCGGGGTTTTGCGTTACTTTGAGTTTTTCAAGATCCTGCTTCAGGAGGAATGCACCAAGATCGGTGCACAATTCGCTGACTTTTCGGGCTTTGGCGGCATAGACAGGATCGTGCCGTAACAGGTGGCCGTAATCCTGTACCATGGCCCCACAGCCAGAGGCGGTCATGACGATAGCTTCTGCACCGGATTCAATGGCCGGCCACCAGGCATCGATGTTCTGGCGCATGCGTTCCAGGCTTTTATCATGTTCAGACAGGTGGTGGTTTACTGCGCCACAGCAGCCGGCTTCGGGTGCCTCGGTCAGTGTAATGCCAAGCTTGTCCAGTACCCGTGCGGCTGCGGCGTTGGTGTTGGGGGTGGCGGATGGCTGCACGCAGCCGGCCAGTGCCAGTACCATGCGGTTATGGTTGGCCGTTGGCCAGGGGCTGGCCTGTTTTCTGGGCGGCACTTTGGTGCGGAGTTTGCCGGGCAGTAGGGGGCGAAAGGTCTGGCCCAGCCGAAGCAGTAAGCCAAATAACCGGCGGTTGGGCAGTACGCGGGCCAGTGTCCAGCGCAGCCATTTGTCTTTGGCGTTCCGGGGCAGTTCTTTTTCGATCAGTGCACGGCTGATGTCGACAAGGCGGCCGTACTGTACGCCGGATGGGCAGGTGGTTTCGCAGCTTCGGCAGGTCAGGCAGCTGTCGAGGTGTTTGCGGGTTTTTTCGGTTATTTCACCGCCCTCAAGAAACATTTTCATCAGATAGATGCGGCCACGGGGGCCATCACGTTCGTCGTTGACTTCCTGATAGGTCGGGCAGGTGGCGGTACAGAAGCCGCAGTGTACGCAGGCTCTTAAGATGGCTTCGGCTTCCTGGCCTTCAGTGGTGTTGGCGAATTGTTGAACCAGGTTTGTTTGCATGGCTTATCTGCTCTTAACGCTTAATTTGGTGTTGTCGTGATCGGGCAGACTGATTTCTGAAACACGCTGTAAATACGTCCCTGTACGCTTGGGCTACGCCATCCATGGCTCCGCACAGTTCCAGAAATCAGTCTGCCCGATCACTCGTCTGGCTTTGGCGTGCCTACAACCAGCTGTAAAGTCGCCCGGGGTTGAAAATACCGTCTGGGTCAAACGCTGTTTTTATCCGCCGTTGGATGGTTTTTAAAGCCTCTGGCTGACTGTGCATTACCTCGCCAGCCCGGTCACCGCCCCGGAAAAGGCTTACCTGGCCACCGGCTGCCCGGGCCAGTGGCTCCATATCGCTGAGTTCTGCCTCGCCCCGGAACCAGCGCTGGGCACCGGCCCAGTCGATGAACCATTCGCCGTTAAGGTCGGGGGTGGTGGCCGTTGAGCCCACAGAGAATCGCCATAGAGGGGCTTCATTTCTGGTAAAGAAATCATGCTGCATGTCCTGCACTGAGCCCCAGAAGGCGTCGCCGTTTTCTATTACGCTGCCACTCCACTTTTGGGCGGTTGCTTCTACCGCGTTTTTTGCACCGGAGAGTCGGAGGTAAACCTTGCCATCAACCCAGCAGGCGGCGGTTATTGGTTTGGGTTCCGCAGCGCGGCTGTTCATGTAGTGGATCACGTCGTCCATGGCCATGTCCTGTACCAAAGTGATGGAGGCGGCCAGTTTTGGCATGACTTTCAGGCTGATTTCGGTGATGACACCCAAAGTGCCCATGGCGCCGGCTTGCAGGCGGGAGACGTCGTAACCGGCGACGTTTTTCATGACCTGGCCACCGAAGCGCAGGTGTTCTCCCCGGCCGTTCAGCAGACGTATGCCCAGTACCTGATCGCGCACTGAACCTGCCCAGGGGCGGCCGGGGCCAGAGAGGTTGCAGGCCAGTGTGCCACCGATGGTGGCACCGCCCCCCGGATGGGGAGGTTCAAAATGCAGCGCCTGGTTGTGTTCGGCCAGCGCGGCTTCAATTTCTTGCAGCGGGGTTCCGGCACGTACGGTCAGGACCAGCTCTACCGGCTGGTAATCCACGATGCCGGTGTGCTCCGCTACCCTGAGCGGGTCGGCATCCGGGCAGGCTTGCCGGCCCATGAACGATTTGGAGCCCCCGCCAGCAATCGTGAGTTTCTTTCCAGCTGAGCGGGCCTGGAGCACTTGCTCCTGCAACTGTTGCGAGATATCAGCCATGGGCGGGTTCCGTGTGTTCGTGCTTGTGTTGTTTGTATTCCAGGGTTCGGTATTCCTGGCAGAATTTCAGCGTGGGTACGCCTTTTCCGGGGTTAAGAATGCCGATGGGGTCAAAGGCGGCTTTTACCGTGTGAAATTGCTGAAGCTCTTCATCATTGAACTGTACGGCCATTTCCCGGATTTTTTCGACACCTACGCCATGCTCGCCGGTAATGCACCCTCCCACAGCCACACACAGTTGCAGAATACGCCTGCCAAAAATGTCTGCCTGTTCGAACTCACCGGGTACGTTGGCATCAAATAGTATCAACGGGTGCAGGTTGCCATCGCCCGCATGGAATACGTTGGCCACTCGCAAGCCATGCTCTTCGGCCATGGTGTCCATTTCTGCAAGTACATGGGCAATGTGTCGGCGGGGGATGGTGCCATCCATGCAGTAATAATCCGGCGAGATCCGGCCAACGGCGGGAAAGGCCGCTTTTCGGCCCAACCACAACAATGCCCTCTCCTCCTCGTTCGTGGAGGTGCGTATAGAGGTTGCCCCCAACTCCTGGAACAGCGCCTCCGTCTGAGCTATGTGTTCATCCACTTCTTCCCGGGTTCCGTCTACTTCGCATAGCAACAGGGCCTTTGCATCGCGGGGGTAGCCTGCCCTGGCAAAGTCATCCGCAGCGATAATGGCATGGCTGTCCATCATTTCCAGTCCGCCCGGGATAATACCTTTGGCAATCACACGGCCGACGGCGTCGCCTCCCTTCTGCACATCATCAAACCCGGCCATAACCACCTGCGCCACTTCGGGCTTGGGTAGCAGCTTTACTTTTACTTCTGTAACCACACCCAACAGCCCTTCAGAACCCGTGATCAGTGCCAGCAAATCCATGCCACAACTGTCCAGGCCGTCATTGCCTATGGTAACCACGTCCCCTTCTGCGGTTACCATTTCCACACTGTGCAGGTTGTGGGTAGTCAGGCCATATTTCAGGCAATGCACGCCTCCGGAGTTCTCGGCCACATTGCCGCCGATGGTGCAGGCAATCTGGGACGACGGATCTGGCCCGTAATACAGCCCGTACTGCGCCGCCTCTTCACTGATGGCGAGATTACGAACACCGGGCTGCAGTCTGGCTGTCCGCGCCAGGGGATCTATGTTCAGAATCCGGTCAAATTTTGCCAGAGAAAGCAGCACGCCCTCTTTATGTGGCAGCGCGCCGGCACTAAGCCCCGTGCCAGCGCCGCGGGCAACGACCGGCACCTGGTGCTCATGGCAAATACGCATGACCCGCTGTACCTGTGGGACGGTCTCCGGCAACACCACCAGCAGCGGCATTTCCCGGTACATGGACAAACCATCGCACTCGTAAGGTTTGATGGTTTCGTCATCGGTAATCACATAGTCCGGATCAATAAATGCCCGAAACTGCCTGGCAAGTTCCGCCTTGCTGATGGTCGATTTGGCCGTCATACCAGTCTCCGGAATGCAGTAACATGAGTAATGGCTAGATCTTCGTAGTCATAAGCAATTTAGTCCAGCAGATTACGCACTGGTCCGACCACTTTTTTTCTGGCCCAAAATGGACGAATTGGTGGAAATAAGCCATATTTGTGGGGCCGGGATGCAGGTAAGCAGACAAACTATCGCGGCAAAATGTGTATAACGATAATAATCACTGGTCGGGCCAGCAGGCTCACAGGCAGGTAAATGGCTATTTCCCGGGACATTTCTTACCAGCTCGAGCAGATTATTCTCGATGGTGGTCTGGCGCCCGGCCAGAAAATACCCTCCGAACGGCAACTGGCAGCAAGGCTGGGCGTATCCAGATCGGTTATCCGGGAAGCGCTGCACGAATTACAGGGCCGGGGTGTTATCAAAACCCGCCACGGCCAGGGCTCGTTTGTCGCCAGCCTGGTGCCCGGCCCGGAAAGTAATACCGGAGAAAACGGCCCGCTGATGCACCTTTACGAGGGCCACGCCCGCACTATTTATGATTTACTGGAAGTGCGGGAGCAACTGGAAGGCCAGGCGGCGTACCTCGCGGCACAGCGCGCAAACCGGCTGGACAGGCACCGGATTACCAAGGCCTTCCAGGCACTGAGCGGCACCAACCCCCTGAACAATGCGCTGTCCGATCACGGATTTCATCTTGCGATCGTGGAGGCCTCTCATAACCCGGTTCTGGTGCACGTGCTCAGTAACCTGAAAAGCATGATACTGGTGACAGTTCAGGCATCCGTCGTTAACCTGAACCCCCGGGAAGACATGCGCAAAAAAATTGTCCGTCAGCATAAACAGCTTTACAGTGCCATAATGTCCGGGAAACCGGCAGCTGCACAGAGAATCGCGGCGGCACATGTCCGGTTTGTCAGTGACACTATGAGGGAGATGGAAAATGAAGGCAGCCAGGTCATTCGGATGTCGATCCCGTCAGAACCATCGACGCAACACTCATCATCTGTCATGTAACCGGCGCAGGCTGTTTGTGCTGATGACACAGGGCCAGGTAGCGACGACCGGGGATCCATTGCGGGAGCCGGAAAAACCCACACACTGAAGTGTTGATTTTTTCAGCTGCAATCCGTAAAACATGCGCCTTTGAATTAATAGTACATTCAGGAGTAACCCATGGCGGACAAAGCGCCTTTGATCTGCAGGGACATCCACAAAACCTTTGACAAGCTTGAAGTGCTCAAAGGCATTTCACTGGAGACCCGCAAAGGCGACGTTGTTTCGCTGATCGGCAGCTCAGGTTCAGGCAAAAGTACCTTTCTGCGCTGCATCAACCTGCTGGAAACCCCAACCTCCGGCGACATTATCATGCACGGTGACCCCATCCGGTTTACTACCAACCGCAAAGGCGAACGCATTCCGGCAGACAACAAGCAGGTTGAGCTGATTCGTGCAAAGCTGTCTATGGTGTTTCAGAGTTTTAACCTCTGGTCTCACATGACGGTGCTTGAGAACATTATTGAGGCACCTGTCCATGTCTTGAAGGTTCCGAAGAAGGAAGCCATTGAGCGCGCCGAACACTATCTTAATAAGGTTGGCATCTTCGAGCGCAGGAATTACTACCCCGCCCAGATGTCCGGGGGACAGCAGCAGCGGGCCGCGATTGCCAGGGCGCTGGCAATGGAGCCGGAAGTCATGTTATTTGATGAACCAACCTCTGCACTGGACCCGGAACTGGTGGGCGAGGTGCTCAGAGTCATGCAAAGTCTGGCCGAGGAAGGCCGAACCATGATCGTGGTGACACACGAAATGGCATTCGCAAGGGATGTATCGAATCAGGTTCTGTTCCTGCATCAGGGCGTGATTGAAGAACAGGGTAGCCCGGACAAAGTGTTTGATAACCCGGATTCGGAACGTATGAAACAGTTTCTTGCTCCCAACTTTTAACACTCGGTGCTATCTTGAACTCGTGTTAAATTTAAACCGTCCATAATAAATAAGCCCACAAGGCAAAAAAATTGGAGAAGTGACACATGAAAAAACTGATCATCGCAGCAAGTTGCGCACTGGCAATGGCTGCCGGCACCGTGCAGGCCAAAGACTGGAAAAACGTTCGCATTGCATTTGATGTGCCTTACGAGCCGTTTGAATACAAAGACGATCAGGGCAATCTGACCGGCTTTGAAGTTGAGTTGGCGAAAGCCATGTGTGAAGAAATGGAGGCCAAGTGCGATCTGGTTATTCAGGACTGGGACGGCATGATTCCCGGCCTGATTGCGCGTAAATTTGACGCCATCATGTCTTCCATGTCGATCACGGAAAAACGTGCAGAGCGCGTACTCTTCTCTGACCCGTACTACATTACGCCGGGGGCCTGGTTCGCCCGTAACGATTTTGATACCGACGTAACCGATATGGACGCCATGAAAGGTAAAGTGGTCGGCGTTCAGCGTGGCACCACCATGGATACCTACGTAACCGAGAAAATGGGCAACATTGTTACGGTGAAGCGTTACACCACCGCGGACGACATGGCCCTTGATCTTGAAGGCCAGCGGCTGGATGTTGTGTTTGTCGACTACCCGGTTGGCGAGCAAACCATTGTGCCTAACCCCAACTTCAAGGAAGTCGGCGACCAGGTGAAACTCGGTGAAGGTGTTGCTGTCGCCATGCGTAAGCGCGACAAGGATCTGGCAAAGAAAGTAAACGCCGCCCTTGAAACACTCAAGGAAAACGGCACCTACGACACCCTCATGAAGAAGTACTTCAGCTACGACATCAAGATGTAAAACTGCCAGGGGTGGCCAGGCGGCCGCCCCTGATTACCGGATTTTTGTTTACCGGATGTTCCCATGTTCGATCTGAAAGGCTATGGCCCGGCGT
>CAYUTG010000092.1:0-10364 GCA_964447555.1 uncultured Marinobacter sp. | reverse complement strand
GAGCTCCGTGATGATAAAATTGTGGCGCTTGAGCAGGAAAATTACGACCTCCGGCATGCCGAGCCACCGGAAGACTCCATCATGGGGCACCTGAAAAAACAGTCGGTGTTTCTGGTTGCCTACCACCCAGGTGTAGGCCACGTCACTCTCCCTTACGCGGGCATTGAAACCTATTTTAATAACCCGGCTGCCTATATTGCCGGGCTCTGTGGTGTGAATGAGCCAGCCTACCGGGAGTGGCTTGAGCATTATGAAAACCCCGTATGCCAGCATGTTGATGAGCGCGGGGCTGTCTGTGGAGAACCCATCATGCGGGTAAGTCAGCCAAGCGAGTTTCAGCCTGGCGTGAGTGATCGGTGTGAGCCTCATCAGGGCTGAATGCCCGAACTTTTTTCAGTATCTGGATGACTTTCGTTAAACTGTACGCCAGATTGTTATGAGGGTAGCGGAATAGTCCGGCCCGAACGCGCTCCGACACCGCAGGAAGTCTCATGGATCAATTCAAGAATATTGGCGTTATCGGCCGGATGGGCAGTGAGAAAGTGGTTGAAACCCTGTGCCAGCTTCAACATTACCTGGTTACCAATCACTACCATGTGATTCTGGAAGAAGATACCGCCGGAATGCTGCCTGGCCACGGTTTGCAGGTGGCCAGCAAGAAATTGCTGGGTGAAATCTGCGATCTGGTGATCGTGGTTGGGGGCGATGGTAGTTTGCTGGGGGCCGCACGGGAGCTGGCAAAATCGAAAATTCCCCTGCTGGGCGTTAACCGCGGCCGGCTGGGGTTTCTGACCGATATCTCTCCCTCCGATCTGGAAGAGCGACTGGGGCAGGTTCTCGGGGGCAAATACATTGAGGAAACACGCTTTTTGCTCGATGGCAACGTTGAGCGCAATGGCCAGCCCCTGGGATTTGGCACGGCATTGAACGACGTGGTTCTGCATCCGGGCAAATCAACCCGAATGATCGGCTTTGATTTGTTTATCGATGGCCATTTTGTATACAGCCAGCGCTCGGATGGCCTGATTGTTGCCACGCCAACGGGTTCTACCGCTTACTCCCTGTCGGCAGGTGGCCCCATTATGCATCCGAAGCTGGATGCCGTTGTTCTGGTGCCCATGTTCCCTCATACCCTGAGTAGCCGGCCTATCGTGGTGGATGGAAAAAGCGAAATTAAACTGGTGATCGGTGAAACCAACAAAACCTATCCTCAGATCAGCTTTGATGGCCAGATGAACATTGCCTGCGCGCCGGGGGATATTATCCGCATTACGAAAAAGCCGTTTAAAATCCGCCTGATTCACCCTGTGGATCACAATTTTTATGCTACCTGCCGTGACAAGCTTGGCTGGGCCAGCGAAATAGCAGCGAGTTAATCATGACGGGCAGACACACAACCAATAGCCGTGGTTACGATATCATCGGGGATATCCACGGTTGTGCCAGCACGCTCGCCCGGCTTCTGGAACAAATGGGCTATCGCAAGGTCAATGGTGTTTATCAGCACAGCCGCCGGCAAGCGGTTTTCATTGGTGACATTATCGACCGGGGCCCCAGAATCCGGGAGGCCCTGCATCTGGTCCGGGGTATGGTTGAGCGGGGCTCCGCCCGCATTGTCATGGGGAACCACGAGTATAATGCGCTGGGCTACTGCACCAGGGCCCGCGAGGGGAGTGGGCGGTCTTATCTGCGGGAGCACAATCCGCGCCACGACCGCCTGATACGTGAAACTCTGGATCAGTTCGAGGCATACCCCGATGAATGGGCAGAGTTCCTTCAGTGGTTCTACACCATTCCGTTGTTTATTGACGATGAAAACTTCCGGGCCGTGCATGCCTGCTGGGATGGTGAGCTTATTGAGGAGTTCAAGCGGGTTCAGGGTGGAGACCGCATCGATGAAGACTTCCTGCATGCTTCTGCCGACATTAATTCTTTCGCTGGTCAGGTCATGGATACCTTACTGAGGGGAACGGATCTGCGATTACCCAATGGGTTGTCAATAACCGGTCGTGATGGCTATGTCCGGAAATTTTTCCGGACCAAGTTCTGGGCGGAGAACCCGCGCACATACGCGGACGTTGTTTTTCAGCCAGACCCACTGCCCGCGGAAGTGGCAGCCAGGCCATTGTCTGAAGAAGAACGCAAGCAACTGATCAGCTACCCCCTGGATGCACCGCCGGTATTTGTCGGTCATTACTGGATGGAAGGGACGCCGGCACCACTCAGGCAGAACGTGGCCTGCATTGATTTCAGTGCGGTTAAATATGGCAAGCTGGTGGCTTATCGCATGGATGGGGAAAGAGTTCTGTCCAAAGATAACTTTGTCTGGGTTGAGGTAGACCGCCCGGAACGCTCGGGCTATCCCGGTATGGAAGACAGTGTTGCCCGGTAGCGGCATTCACCGGGCACACTTCACAGGTTATTCTGACAACAGAGGGCGTTTGTGTATCGCGTTAAGCAATTTGATACCAGTGTGGATCTGGCCGCTTTCAGCCGCTGGCTAAAAGACCAGCATGTACAGCACCGGATTACTGAAGAAAGCGGGCACCAGGTGCTCTGGCTGGAAAATCCGGAACATGCAGAGCCTGTGTTGGCGGCACTTGACCGGTTTTTGTCAGAGCCTGAGCTCCGGGAGGCGGTGCACAGACAGAACGAATCACCGGTGTTTGTCGGGGGGCGCTGGCAGCCAGCGCCACGCCATGCGCCACTGGTGCTTGGCGTGATTATTTTTGCCGTGATCATGGTCTGGCTGACCAGTATGGGCCAGAATGATCTGGCTGCCGCCATGATGATTATCGACCCCAGAAGCTACGACTGGATGTCGCTGGCTGGCCGTGTTCACGGGCTGACAGACACGCTGGCCAGCGGCCAGATCTGGCGCGTGATAACACCGGATTTCCTTCACTTCAGCTGGTCTCACGTTATTTTTAACTCGGTCATGCTGTGGTTTCTTGGCAGCCAGGTCGAGTGGTTTGACGGGCGCACGCGCCTTATTGTGCTGTTTCTTGTCACCAGCGTACTGTCTAACGGTCTCCAGTACTTTGTGTCTGGCCCGCTGTTTGGTGGCCTTTCCGGTGTTGTGTACGGAATTCTCGGGTACTGCTGGTTAAGCCAGCGGCGGGTACCACGCTTTCAGTTTCCACCGGCTCTGGTCACGTTTGCCGTGGTCTGGATGGTTATCGGGTTCACGCCATTAACGGAAGTGCTTGGTCTGGGGCGCATGGCCAATGAAGCTCATCTGGGTGGTTTTATTGCCGGCCTGGCGCTGGCGGCTGTCTTACCGGTAAAAGCCGGCAAAGCCAGAAATCGGGCATAAAAAAGCCCCGCCAAAGACGGGGCGTAAAAGAAGCTTTTAGCTCCTGATGAGAGAGACCAAATGATACGACCGTCGTCATTTGGTTTGGTAATGATAATTATTATCGTTTGCAGTTGTCAAACGGTTATGACATATTTTTTTAACTATTTCGGGGAGGCAACATGACATACGACGAACTCATTGCACGGCTGGACCCGACGGTATACCAGAACCTGCGCCAGTCTATTGAACTGGGCAAATGGCCAGACGGCCGCAAGCTGACTCCGGAGCAGCGGGAAATCACCCTGCAGGCCGTCATTTACTACGAGAACCTGCACAACGTGCCGGAGCAGGAACGTACCGGTTATATTGATCGGGGCAGCAAGGCGGGCACCGCGTGTGATCCTTCAGTGCAGGCTGGCAAAAACAGCAGCGCTGCAGGCACCGGTTCGGCGCAGTTTGTTGAGGTTAAATCTTGAGCTACCCCGTCGATGTCAGTGGCCGGCTCCGGAAGATGCCTGTCACAGCGGAAGACCCGGTCGCTTATACTCTCGCCATCGGCGATAGCCGGGTGCCTCTTAATGATGCGATCGGGAAATTGGTGCGTATTGATTTTGAGGGCAGCATTCGCTGTATTCATTGCGACCGTGTTACCCGGAAAAGCTTCAATCAGGGCTACTGCTACCCCTGCTTTAAAAAGCTGGCCGCGTGCGACAGTTGCATTATGAGCCCTGAGAAATGCCATTTTCACCTTGGCACCTGCCGGGAACCGGAGTGGGGCGAAGCCCATTGCATGGTGGAGCATGTGGTGTATCTGGCGAACTCATCCGGCCTTAAGGTGGGCATCACCCGGGCCACGCAAGTGCCAACGCGGTGGATTGATCAGGGGGCAGTAGATGCCATCCCCATGCTGCGCGTAAATACCCGCTATCTTGCCGGGCTGGCTGAAGTGGCCTGTAAAAAATACGTAGCCGATAAAACGAACTGGCGCACCATGCTTAAGGGCGAGGTGCCCGAACTGGATCTCGCCGAAGCCCGTACGCGGGTGTTAGCACTGATTGCAGACGACCTGGCCGCTTTGCGGCAGGTTCATGGGCAGGATGCAATCCGTGAAGTTGCCGAAGAAGACATGGGGCTGCGCTACCCGGTCCAGACCTGGCCGGAAAAAATCAAAACCCACAATCTGGACAAAACCCCCGAAGTTGAAGGAACCCTCGAAGGTATCAAAGGGCAGTATCTCATTCTTGATACCGGGGTTATCAACATCCGCAAATTTACCGGTTATCAGGTGCGGTTTCGGGTGATGAACCAATTGTGATGGCAGACTAATCTGGAGATGAATAATGCGAACTAATCAGCCACAGACTATCTATCTGAGCGAGTATCAGGTGCCTGAGTATCTGGTCGACACCGTCGATTTACGGTTTGAGCTGTTTGAAGAGGGTGCCCGTGTACACAGTACCCTGACGATGCGCAGGAACCCGGAATCTGGCACAGATGCTGCCCCCCTCGAACTCAATGGCGACAGCCTGAAGCTTGAGTCTGTGGCTCTGGACGGCCAGTTACTCACGGCCGAACACTACCAGGACCTTGGTGATAAGCTGGTTGTACAGCCGGTTCCGCAGGCCTTCACACTGTCTGTGGTGACCTGGATTGAACCGCAAAACAACACCCGGCTGGAAGGGCTGTACAAGTCCTCGGGCATGTTTTGTACCCAGTGCGAAGCGGAAGGCTTCCGGTGCATCACCTATTTCCCGGACCGGCCGGATGTTATGGCCAGGTTCAGCACCCGTATTGAAGCGGATAAATCCACGTATCCGATCCTTCTGTCCAACGGAAATGATGTGGACCGGGGTGATCTTGAGGGTGGCCGCCACTTTGTTACCTGGGAAGACCCGTTCCCCAAACCCAGCTACCTGTTTGCCCTGGTGGCTGGTGATCTGACCGAGAAGCGCGACACCTTCAAAACCTGCTCAGGCCGGGACATTGACCTGAGAATGTACGTTGAGCCCCGCAATGCGGAGAAGTGTGACCACGCACTGGATTCGCTCAAGCGTGCCATGCGCTGGGATGAAGAGGTGTTTGGCCGCGAATACGATCTGGATATCTTTATGATCGTCGCAGTTGATGACTTCAACATGGGCGCGATGGAAAACAAGGGCCTGAACATCTTCAACTCATCCTGTGTGCTTGCCAGCCAGGAAACGGCAACCGATCAGGCGTTTCAGCGCATTGAGGCCATTGTAGCCCATGAATATTTCCATAACTGGTCCGGTAACCGGGTGACCTGCCGCGACTGGTTCCAGTTAAGCCTCAAGGAAGGTTTTACCGTGTTCCGGGATGCGCGCTTCTCTGAAGCCATGGGATCGCCCACGGTAAAGCGGATAGAAGATGTCACCCTGTTGCGCACTGCTCAGTTCGCTGAGGATGCAGGGCCCATGGCGCATCCGGTGCGCCCGGCGTCTTACATGGAAATCTCCAATTTCTACACCCTGACCATCTATGAAAAGGGTGAGGAAGTGGTCCGGATGATTCACACCCTGTTAGGGCCTGACCTGTTCCGTAAGGGCAGTGATCTTTACTTTGAGCGTCACGACGGGCAGGCAGTGACAACGGATGACTTTGTTCAGGCCATGGAAGATGCATCTGGCCGGGATCTGACCCAGTTCCGCCTGTGGTACGACCAGGCAGGCACGCCGGTTGTTACGGCCGCAGATGAATTTGATGCCGGGCAGGGCGTGTATCGGCTAACTCTGCGCCAGACCATTCCAGACACGCCGGGGCAGACCAACAAGAAACCCCAGCACATTCCGTTTGCGCTCGGCTTGCTTGGGGCGAACGGGGAGCCACTGCCCCTTAAGTTCCAGGCTGACGATCAGAATGCCCCGTCCGAGCGTGTGCTTGATCTGGCCGAAGCCCGCCATACCTTTGAATTCCATGGCCTGAGCGAAAAGCCGGTGCCGTCTTTGCTCCGGCACTTTTCTGCGCCAGTGCGGGTTCATTACCCATGGACACGTGAGCAACTGGTGTTTCTGATGAAGCACGACACTGACGGCTTCAATCGCTGGGACGCGGGCCAGCGCCTGGCCGTTGATGTTATACAGTCGCTGGTTGGTGCCCCGGCTGATACCCAGGTTGAGCCCCGGTTGATTGAGGCTTGTCGCGAGCTGATCTCAGATTCGTCTCTTGATCAGGCGCTGGTTGCAAAAATGCTGCAGTTGCCTTCAGAAGCTTATCTGGCCGAGCTGGCAGAGGGTGCCGATGTGCCTGCTATACACGCCGCCCGTGAGCGTGTGCTGACACATCTGGCTGAAGCGTTAAGAGATGAGCTGGTGGCCTGCTACCGTCGCCATGAGGGCGGTGATACCTATGAGTTAACACCGGAAGCGATTGCCGGCCGTAGCCTGCGCAACACCGCGCTGGCCTGGCTGATGCGCATCAATGATGAAGAAGGCCGGGAACTGGCTATCAGTCAGTTCCGGAATGCCAACAACATGACCGACCGCATGGGGGCCCTGAAGGCATTGGTGAACTCGGATTACGATAAGGACCGCACGCAGGTGCTGGCCGATTTCTATACCCGTTTCCGGAACGATCCTCAGGTGGTGGAGCAATGGTTCTCTGTGCAGGCTGCCAGCGATCGGACAGGGCAGTTGCCGCACATCCGGCAATTGCTGCAGCACGAGGCCTTCGACTGGAAGAACCCGAACAAAGTGCGTTCTGTCATCGGTGCCTTTGCCGGACAGAATCTGGTGACATTCCATAGTGCCGATGGCTCTGGCTACGCGTTCCTTTCTGATCAGGTATGCCGCCTGGATGACAGCAATCCACAGATAGCCTCTCGCCTTGTGGCACCGCTCACCCGCTGGAGAAAGTTTGCTCCGGCATACAGTCAGCAAATGAAAGCGGCGCTGGAGCGTATTCGTGATAAATCCGGCTTATCTCCGGATGTATATGAAGTAGTACACAAAAGCCTTGCAGACTGATTGAAATTTCACCGTCTGGCTGTGATTGTAAACCCGTCGTCACAGCCAGATACAAAATCGCACTTTCGGTCGATAGACAATACATCTTAATCGGCTAATCTGATGGAATGTTTTTTTGCCCCATCGCATGACAATAAAAAGCCGCACCAGAGGCTTCCAGACGGATTTAAGGTTACATAATGAGATACAACAAAAACGCTATTCTCGGCGGGCTTCTGGCCCTTTCTTTTGCTTCAGCGCCCGCCTATGCGGCGGTGTCTGCCAGTGAGGCAGCTCACCTTGGTAAAGATCTGACACCGTTTGGCTCGCCAAAGGCGGGAAACGCCTCTGGCACTATTCCTGCGTGGGATGGTGGGCTGACAACAGCAGACGCGCCGGCGGGGTACAAAGGGGGCACCGGACAGCACCATATTAACCCCTTTCCGGATGATCAGGTTCTGTTCACCATTAACGCCTCCAATATGGATCAGTACAGTGAGCACCTGGCCGATGGCGTGAAAGCCATGCTGGAAACCTACCCGACGACCTTTAATGTTCAGGTTTACAAGTCGCGCCGGACCCATGCAGTGCCTGACTGGGTGGCTAAAAATATAAAGGACAACGCCACCAGCGCAGAGATTGTTGGCGAGAGTGAGGGGCTTAAGGGTGCCTACGGCGGCTATCCGTTTCCTATCCTGTCCGGGAATGATGAGCAGAAAGCCTGGCAGGTTATCTGGAACCATCTGACCCGGTGGCGTGGGGTCTCTGGTACCCGTCGGGCCAGTGAGGTAGCAGTCCAGCCCAATGGTGATTATTCGCTGGTAACATCACAGCAGGAAGTGTTCTTTAACTATTACAACCCCAAAGGCGATGAGAGCACGCTGGACAACGTTATTTTCTACTACCTGTCGTTTACTCAGTCGCCGCCCCGGCTTGCCGGTGGTGCGGTGCTGATTCACGAAACCCTGAACCAGATCGTCAGCCCCCGTAATGGCTGGGGTTACAACGCGGGTCAGCGCCGTGTTCGCCGTGCACCAAACCTGGGTTACGACTCCCCGATTGCCGCTGCAGATAACCTTCGTACCGCCGATGACACAGATATGTTTAATGGCGCCATGGACCGTTATAACTGGACCTACGAGGGTGAGCGGGAAATCTATATCCCATATAACAACTATGAAATTGGTAAAAAAGGCCTGCCGTATTCAGAAATTCTGGGTATGTCGCACCTGAATCCGGACCTGGTGCGCTGGGAATTGCATCGCGTTCACGTAGTCCTTGCTACACTGAAGAAAGGTGAGCGTCATATTTACGCCAAGCGTCGCTTCTATGTTGATGCTGATAGCTGGAATACCGCTATTCTGGATCAGTACGATGGCCGGGGCGACTTGTGGCGGGTAAGCCTGGGCATACTGAAAAATTACTATGAACTGCCAGGTGTCTGGACTGTGCTTGAAGCCTTCCACGATCTTCAGGCTCGCCGGTATCACGTCCAGGGGCTGGATACAGAAGAACCGAATACCCGGGTGTTCACAGACGATGTTCCCAACAGGCGTTACTTCCTGCCGGCCTCGCTGCGCCGCCGGAGTGTTCGTTAAGGTCGTTCGTTACCGGAACAGGTTTGTGCCAGCTGGCACTGACAACTGATAAACCGGCACCCCATGTGGGTGCCGGTATTTTTAGGACCAAAGCCGGGCTGCCGGCCAGAGACACATAGCAAAAACAACCTATAGGCAATCCGAATGGCTAGAAGCTCAATATGTAAAACCCTGGGTGCAGTTTGCCTCGGGATTTCCATGGCCTGCGCGTCCACTGCAGCACTTGCAATTGAGGACGTTCTTGATACCCCGGCGTATCCCACCAAGCTGGCACCGGAAAATCTGTTGAACGATGTCGCCCGTGCCGGTGACCGTATTGTTGCGGCCGGTGAGCGAGGACACATCATTTACTCCGATGATGGTGGGGAAAGCTGGACGCAGGCCGATGTACCCGTTTCGGTCACTCTGACGGGGCTGAGTTTTGCCAGTGATACCGAAGGGTGGGCTGTTGGCCACAGTGGGGTGGTTCTGCATTCGGATGATGCGGGCGAAACCTGGACGTTGCAGTTAACCGGCATCAAAGCCGCCGAACTGGCAATCGCCAACCAGGAAGACGCCATTGCTGAGATGGAAGCACGTATTGAAACGGCTCCGGAAGACAAAAAGGGTGATCTGGAGTGGGCGCTTGATGATCTCTCCTTTGCACTTGAGAACATGCAGTCTGATTTGGACATAGGCCCGGTGAATCCGTTTCTGGATGTCTGGTTTGGTGATGACAGCCATGGGTTTATTGTTGGTGCTTACGGCATGTTTTTCCATACCAAAGATGGCGGCAGTACCTGGCAGGACTGGTCTCCCAAGCTGGATAATGCCCAGAACTTCCACCTGAATGCCATTGCCCGCATTGGTGGTGGGGCGCTCGTCATTGTGGGGGAGGCTGGTCAGATTTTTGTGTCTGTGGATAAGGGGGTTACCTGGGAAAAGCGTGACAGCCCATACCCTGGCTCACTGTTTGGTGTTATTGGTACCGGCCGGATGAATGAAATTCTGGCCTTTGGCCTGCGCGGAACACTGATGTTTTCTACCGATCTGGGCAAATCCTGGTCGGTAGTGAATACCGGTTCTACCGCAACCCTTAATGATGGTTTCGCTGATGGAAACCGTATTGTCATCGTAGGTAACGGTGGTGCGGTGCTGACCAGCGGCAATGGCGGCGACACTTACCGGGAATATCTGCGTGAAGATCGCCAGGGAGAAATGAGTGTGGTTCCCGTGTCAGGAACTAATCTGCTGCTGGTTGGCGAAGGGGGTGTTCAAATCACCGACGCCCAAGGCAAAAACCTTCAATAACGCCCTGATGTGGCAACAACCGAACAGATAATAGAGGGGCTTTTGAATGTCCAACCCGAAGCATGACAAGGGCGAGCATTACCTGACAACGCCAAAAGCAGAGCCATTTCTTGAGCGGCTGATTTTCAACAATCGTGCACTCATTCTGATTGGCTTTCTGCTGTTAACGATTTTTCTTGGTTATAACGCCATCAAGATTCAGCCAGATGCCAGTTT
>CAYUTG010000091.1:5638-10616 GCA_964447555.1 uncultured Marinobacter sp. | reverse complement strand
AGGTCATATAAGTAAAAGTACCACCAGCAGGCGCTTCCAGCGATTTTCCGCCTCCCGCAAGTTGACCACACAGCACCTGCCAACCAGACTGTTGTCAGATACGTTTCTGAAGAGGTGAGTTCGCCCCTCAAACCCACCGGCCGCGCGGAGGTTCAATGTCCCAACCAAACAAACCCGTTGTAACCGTTCTTACTGCTCCGTCTGAACCCGAGCCACCCGGGCTGGATGCCGTGAAAGCCCGGGCCGAAGTCAGGTTCGCACACGATAAAGACACCTTGCTGAAAGCGCTGCCGGGCACCGAAGTCATGATGGTGACAGACTTCCGTACCGAGGCGCTGGAAGCGGCCTGGTCATCGGCAGACGCACTGAAATGGATTCACGCCACCAGCGCCGGTGTCGATGCTCTGATGTTCCCGGCACTGGTCAATGGTGATGTGACCGTCACCAATGCCCGAGGCATTTTCGACCGCAGCATTGCGGAATATGTGCTCTGCACCATTCTGATGTTTGCCAAGGACTTCCCGCGCACCATTCGCCTGCAGATGAAGCACGAATGGAAACACCGGGATACAGAGCGGGCGGAAGGCCAGCAGGTACTGGTGGTGGGTGCTGGTTCTATTGGCCGTCAGATCGGCCGCCTGGTAGCAGCAGCTGGGCTAAAGCCCCATGGTATTGCCAGAACTGCCCGCCAGGAAGACCCGGACTTTGTAGCGGTGCATGGGAACGATGATTTGTACAACCAGCTTGGGCATGCCGATTACGTGGTTATAGCAGCACCCCTGACCTCTCAGACCGAAGGCCTGTTTGATAAAAAAGCCTTCAAGGCAATGAAGAACACCGCCCGCCTGATCAACATTGGCCGGGGCCCGATCGTGAAAACCGACGATCTGATAGACGCCCTGAACAATGGTGACATTGCCGGGGCCGGGCTGGATGTATTCGAGGAGGAACCATTACCGGAAAATCACCCCCTGTGGGACATGGAGAATGTGATCATGACGGCCCATATGGCCGGCGATTTTATCGGCTGGAAACGGGCGCTGACGGATCAGTTTCTGGACAATCTTGATCGCTGGCACCGGGGGGAAGAGCTGTTCAACCTGGTGAACAAAAAACTCGGTTATGCGGGCGGTAAGTAACCCGCACAACCGGTTGTTGCAGTTTGCCACGCCAGTGGGTCAGGCCCGGTTACTGGCCGCAAACCGGGCTTGCAGAGGCAGTAAATCAAACACCCGCTCTGGCTTGTTGGGGTCGACCAGTTCCGTTGGCGATTTGTACACCCGGGGCGTGGTGTACAGCATTTTCAGCGCCAGGCTGTGGGGCATAGCCATGTAGCGGTCGCCGTGGTTGGTTTCCAGCCACTCCCGTACCTTTGGTGCTTTGTTGGACGCCATTTTTGGAAAGAAGTGGTGCTCCACATGGTGGCTGAAACGAAAATGCAACCGGTCCAGCACCGGATTGCTGCGCAGGCTCATGGAGTTATCCAGCGGGTTGTTCGTGGCTGTCTGGGGCCGCAGGAAATGGTTGGTCAGAATGTAGCCCTGGCCCAGCGCATTGGCCACCATGAACGGAATGATCACCGTAAACACCGCCAGAGGGCCGGAAACAGCTGCCAGGGCGGCCCACCCGGCAATACAGATAAACGTTTGCCGTATGGCTTTCTTCCGGTGAAATCCCTTGAACTGCTTGCGCCTTTTTGCCTGCAGCCAGAGCACCAGTTGCGCATGAAAGGTAAACGAGTACGTCAGGAACAGGTAGCTGTACCAGGTACCTGAACCCGGCGCCAGCTTTGTGAAGCGCTTCTGCTTCGGGTCTGCATGATAACGGCGCATGGTTCCGAAACTGTCCGGGTCGGTATCGCCGGCGTTGGTGTTGCCGTGATGAATAACATTGTGCCACTTACGCCAGAATTCCGGCGGCACAACAAACGGGCCAAAGCCCAGCCACCCGAAGAAATTCTGCCAGCGGCGGCTCATGCCCAGTGCGCCATGCAGAACTTCGTGAGCCAGCAATGCCTGCGAGCCAATACTGTGGCCCACCAGCAGGCCCAGGCCAAGGTTGGCATACCACGGCAGGCCCGCCAGCAGAATGGCCGCTATTCCACCCCAGATAATCACCTGCAAAGGCAGAAACCAGATAACCCGCCAGGTTTGCGCCCTGAATGTGTCCGCAGGCAGTTCTTTTCTCATTTTGTCTCTGAGTTCGCGCTCATCGGGAAGGCCAAATACTGTGTTGCCTGGTGAAGATTGACTTGTCGCAGAGTTCATTTGTTACCTTTAACTGATTGTTAATTATTATTTTATTGCTTAATTAACATATTTTAGAGTACAACTGTACGCTGAACTTATAAGAAATCAGACTAAAGTGCAATGGCTGGATGGCGGGAATGAGAAGTTTTTATGAGCATGAAAAAGGGGTCAGAACTGAAGTTCTGACCCCTGTGTTGAGGCAATATCTGAAAAAAAGGGGTCGGAACTTCAGTTCTGACCCCGTATTCGGGTAGGCGTACTAACTCCCGGACAGCGACTGATTGGTGGTGTCCACTTCCATTTGCTGAATGGCAATAACGGCCTGCGTGCGGTTGCGAACGCCCAGTTTCCGGAACACGGCGGTGATATGCGCCTTGATGGTGGCTTCCGAGACATCCAGATCGTAGGCGATCTGTTTGTTCAGAAGCCCTTCCGCCAGCATGCCCAGCACGCGGAACTGCTGCGGCGTGAGTGATGCAAGCTTCTCGGAAAAGTCCGTTGTGTCAGAATCCATTCGCTCGATTTTGTCTGCCACGCCTTCAGGCAACCAGACATCCCCTTCCAGCACATCCTGTATTGCTTCGGTGATGGTAGGCAGCGGCGCTGACTTTGGAATAAAGCCAGACGCCCCGTAATCAATCGAACGACGCATTACCTGCAGTTCTTCTGACCCAGACACCACCACTACCGGCAACCCCGGATACTGCCCGCGCATAAATACCAGGCCAGAGAACCCGTATGCGCCAGGCATGTTCAGATCCAGCAATACCAGATCTGCATCCGGGTGCGATTCTACCGCCGCCTGCAGTGATTTGATGCTGTCGACTTCAACGGTCCTGGCATCCGGCACTGCCTGACTCACCGCCTGTTTCAAAGCAGCCCTGAACAGGGGGTGGTCATCAGCAACGATAATAGTCTGTGTCATTCAACAGTTTCCTTACAGATCAACGGCCTGTTTTCAGACCTTATTTAAACGCACGGCTGCTGATCAGATCATCAACCACACCCGGATTGGCCAGTGTGGAAATATCGCCCAGCTGGTCGTGCTCGTTAGCCGCAATTTTACGCAATATTCGGCGCATAATCTTGCCTGACCGGGTTTTGGGCAGGTCTGTTGCCCACTGAATAACGTCTGGCGAGGCAATGGCACCGATTTCCTTACGAACCCACTGAACCAGCTCTTTCTTCAGCTCGTCCGTTGGCTCTTCGTCCGGAAGCAGGGTGACATACACGTAGATGCCCTGGCCTTTGATCTCATGGGGATACCCCACGACGGCCGCCTCGGCCACCTTGTCGTGAGTAATCAGCGCGCTCTCAACCTCGGCTGTACCCAGGCGGTGGCCAGACACGTTCAGTACGTCGTCTACCCGGCCGGTAATCCAGTAATACCCATCGCTGTCGCGGCGGGCACCGTCACCACTGAAATACATGCCACGGTAGGCACTGAAGTAGGTTTGTCTGAAGCGTTCATGATCGCCGAAAATAGTCACCATCTGGCCTGGCCAGCTGTCCAGGATAACCAGATTGCCTTCGCCCTCACCTTCAACAATATTGCCCTGATTATCAACCAGTGCCGGCTTCACGCCGAAGAACGGCAGCGTAGCCGAGCCCGGCTTCAGGTCAATAGCGCCCGGCAGAGCGGAAATCAGAATGCCGCCGTTTTCAGTTTGCCACCAGGTATCCACAATCGGGCACTTACCATTACCCATCACCCGGTGGTACCACTCCCAGGCTTCGGGGTTGATCGGCTCGCCCACAGAGCCAAGCAGTTTCAGGCTGCTGCGGGTGGTGCCCTCTACCGCAGCCTGGTCTTCCGCCATCAGTGCGCGGATAGCTGTGGGGGCGGTATACAGTATATTTACCTGGTGCTTGTCTACAACCTGCGCCATGCGTGAGCTGTCCGGGTAGTTTGGCACACCCTCAAACAGAACAGTCACGGCACCGTTGCTCAGCGGCCCGTACAGAATGTAGCTGTGGCCGGTAACCCAGCCAAAGTCTGCCGTACACCAGTAAACATCGCCGTCGTGATAATCAAAGACATACTGGTGAGTCATAGACACGTAGGTCATATAACCACCGGTTGCGTGCAGAACCCCTTTTGGGGCCCCGGTAGAACCAGAGGTGTACAGCATGAACAGCGGGTCTGTGGAGTTCATGGGCTCCGGTGCGCACTCTTCGGAAGCACCTTTCATCAGGTCTTCGTAACGCACATCTGTCTTGTCGTTCCAGGCGATGCTGTCTGAACCAGTGCGGGTAACAACCACAACTTTCTCAACGCCACCGGCACCTTCGATTTTCAGGGCGGCATCAACATTTTTCTTCAACTGAATCTTCCGGCCACCACGAAGGCCTTCATCAGCGGTAATAACATGGCGTGAATTGCCGTTTTTGATCCGGGCTGCCAGAGCTTCCGGCGAGAAGCCCGCGAAAACAACAGAGTGAATAGCGCCGATACGTGCACAGGCCAGCATAACAACGGCCGTCTCAACAATCATGGGCATGTAAATGGTAACAACATCCCCCTTTCTGACGCCCATGCCTTTCAGTACGTTGGCAAACTTGCAGGTTTCCCGGTGCAGTTCCCGGTAGGTAACATTCCGGGAATCGGCGGGGTCGTCGCCCTCATAAATAATCGCTGTCTGGTCACCGCGCTGCTCAAGATGACGGTCCTGACCGTTGGCGGAGGCGTTCAACTGGCCGTCTTCAAACCATTTGATGGACAGGTTGTC